>JABFSC010000770.1 GCA_013140885.1 Deltaproteobacteria bacterium
GCTGCAACGCCACCGCGCGGAGCACCATCGTCAAGATCGCCTGCTCAAGCGCATGCACAACCGCGGCACGGACGGACTCATTGCGTGCGTACACCAACAACACCGGCTGACAGAACCGCGCCCATATCCCTGTATGGACACTCCGCAATGACACCGCGTACGCAAACTGCTTCGCGGACATCACCGCGTACTTCGCGCGAATGGTTTTCCCATGATGTGCAACCTCTATATAGAAAACGTTCGGCGGCAGCAGCGCATTGAGTGCAGCGAGCATCCGCGAGGGGAACACCGCGCGATACGCATCAACCAGCGCGTAGAAATCCAGCACGCCGTTTTCGACCTCGCCAGTCCGTAAACAGGAGCCATAAAAAAGAATAGCGGCAACGCCAGTCCCAAGCTGTCCACGAATCGCGTCAGCAACCGCCTCGGCGACGGCAGATGCTGGGCGTGAGACTTCATCCGTCACAAGTTGCGTCAACGTGGCGGATGAAGTCGAGGGATTTTTTTCTTCGTGCATACCGATCTACGCCCGCACAAACCGCACTCGCCGGTCGGCACTGATCCGCGCCACTCGCCCTGGCTCCGGCGCGAACATCTCACCATCCAGCACAAGTCCACAATCCAGACGCAACTCAGCTTCGTGTACATTGCAACTCGTATATCCAGTCTCCGGCGTGATTGACGCAGGTGGCCGACCACGGAGGATGCCCGGCACCGCACGCAATGGACATCGCACGTCGCCAGCAATCGCGGTAATGCGCACATCCGCCTGCTCCTGCCCCCAAAATGGACGGATGTTCAAGAACAGACGCTCTAAGGTCGTCGCGAACACCAAGAGGAAATTCTCTGGTTGTACTTGTTGTCCATCAAGCCGAATTCGCATCGCATCCGGTTGTAAAATGCCGGTGCGTGACCCCGCCATCAGTCGCGCGATCAGCGTCCCAATCACCACACTGGAACCAAAAACGCCTTGTGCCCGCCCTTCGGGAAAGACGCTATGGGTCAACTCAATCGCGCGACACACGAGCCCGACTCCCATACACATGCCGTAATGCGCGGGAGCACCATCACCAAACTCAAGCCGTAGCACGGCGCGCTCCACCAGCCGGTCGTGCACGCCACCATTCCGCGCGGCGTGAAAGAGCGCCTCCAACGCCGTCACGGGATTGCGTTGGCTGCCAATATCCAAGGCATTCATGTTGGTCCGCCCACCACGGAGCGGCGCGATCAGCGGCACCTGCGCAAAGTATCCGTTGGCGAGGATTTCCGAGAGGGTCCGCTGCAATGTCCCATCCCCACCATTGATAGCCAGCAACTCCACGTCTTCTCGCGCCAAGAGTCGCAACGCCTCGGCGACATGCTCGCCGCTTTCCGTTTCCACCTGCGGGACTTCAGGATGCGCGTGCAAGAACGCGCGCACGCGGGCCGCACGCCGAGGGTTGCGCCCCGCATGGACATTGTTCAATACACCGATACGCACGTGATTCTCCTACGCCAGATGCTCACGGCTGGGGCGGCATGGGATTCAGAAAAGTGACCGCGGTCACGCCAGTTCCTTGCAGATGCAACACCGCTTGCTTTTGCGTCGTCGAGGAGAAGGACAATTCGTAAGGCGCTAAGGCCCACACCCGACGTGGGCGCAGGTCAAGCGCCGTGGAGACCACGAAGCGAAAGGGGCGAGGAATATCGATGAACGGATCGGCCCGCAGGAGCACCGGCGCAAGCCGCGCTTGTCCCTCAAGCTCACCGTTCTTCATCCGTACCGTGGCAGGCACTTCATACCCACTCTCACGGAGTTCCTTCGCCCTCCCATCCAGTGCCCATTCAACCGAGCGTGAGTCATACTTCTCTCCACCACTGGGCCTAGCCATCACCCATTGGGCCTGGGTGCCATTCGGCGCGGTCAATTCCACGCCATAGAAAGGGTTCTCTTCTTGCAACGAGAAGAACTCCACCCGACGACGGATGAGGGAAGACCCCGCTTCATTCGACCAGCTATGCGTGACCGCCACGGTGCCCTTCACCAGCAGTGGGGTTTTCATGCCTTTGCCCCAGAGCGTCCCCTCGATCGGCACCGCCGCCGCGAGCAAATCAATCGCGTAGCCAGACAGCACGGCTTGCTCTGACCACGCGGCCACGGGATCTGGCCGCAACCGCAAGCTCACCCGCATGCTCTTTTTATCCAGGTGCAGCTGATAGGCGGGCGCGTGTAAGTCCAACACACTGGCGCCAATTTCCAGGCGCAAACCGTCGGACGCGAGGGTCCAATGACGCGCACGGCGGCCATTACTCGTCCGGTGCGTTTTTCCTTCGGGCGTCACCAGATACCACGCCGCCGCGGCATTGCGCTCGCCAAGGCCAATGTTAGTAATCAAAAATTCGACGAACAGCAGATGTCCAGACTCAAAGCGCGCCGTGAATTCCCAGTGCTCGGACGCGGAGTCTCCAGGCAAGAGCCGAGCAGCGGGATCGCCACGTTCTTCGTTGGCATGACCCACCGATGGCAGCAAGAGCACAAAACAGAAGAGCAGCCACGCAAGGCCGCCGCGCAATGGCATGGAGCGCGCGCGTTTCGCGTGCCGAGTTCCGGGTTCAGCGTTGCGAATTTCTTCTCTCGGCTGGGACAAATGCATGAAGTTCGTGGGCTCCGAAATTCCCTCTCCCGGATGGGAGAGAGCTAGGGTGAGAGGGATCAAGTGATCTTTCCTTCCGCTTGCACGCCTTGCCATTCGCGAATCGGGACGCCCTGTCCTTGTTGGACGAAGGCTTGCAGTAAGCGCACCGCGTGAAAGCCAATACAGATCGCGGTCCACCACGCGACCAACACCAATCCTGTATCAGGTCGGCCCATGAGGGTCGCGAGTGACAAGAGAATAAGGTTGGGATTGCGACGAGCGGTAATGGTCCGAAAAAACGAATCGAGCGGATGCCAGCAATGAATCTCCATCTTGAAGAGCAAAAGAAAAAGCCCTTCAAGCAGACGCCCAACAACATAGCCTCCCACGGTCACCACGGTCGCGAGCCACAGCCCCGATGTCTCTGGTGGCAGTCCGTATGCCCACGCGAGATACCAAAACGGCGGATGCAACAGGTCGAGCCCATGATCAAGCACATGGCCGATCTTCGTGGACGTTAAGGTCACGCGCGCGAGTTTGCCGTCGACCGTATCAAGAAACGTCATCACCCATGCCGCCACGAGCCCAAGGCCGAACCAACCACCGAGAAAGAGAACGGCGGCAAGAATCACTAATACCCAACTGACGGACGTCACCAGATTTGGACTGACTCCGGTGGAGACACACCACCGGGTTACCAGTCGTGCGGGGCGCGGCCACACCCATTTGGTCACCAAATCGGTAATGCCTTTATAGGAAGCGGCAAAGAGACGCGCTTCAACTTCGCCCACGGTCGCCGACGTGAGGGCCAACAGATACGGCGCGTCAGTCTTGCGTAACGTGGACGTATACGCCGGGACCAGTTCAAGCGGCGTAACAGCGGATAATCCGGCTCCTAGAGCGGTGCTGCGCACGGCACCGGTGCCGCCCTGCTCTTCTCCAGAAAAGAGTGACACAGCTTCGGTGAGGGTATTGGGCGGCGCATGCACGGCGGCGACTGGACTCAGAGACGCGGTCTCCTCGGAGGAAGCCAACAACACCGCGCCTGGGGTTGCGAGCACTCCATGGACCAGGCGTTCATCGAACACATAGTCAGCGCGAAAGATGGCAAGTGCCTCGGTCCGCGTTCGCGAGAGTGAGGCAAGCGATCCAACGCTGATGTGCCCTGACGGTATTCCGGCCGCGGTCAACGTGCGGTGCAACCGCTCGACACCGGTCAGTCCCCAGACGCGACAGTCCAATTGATCCACGGGTGCCACAATCCAGACCTGAGTTGTTCTCTCGCCGTTCGTATGCGTCATTCGACCATCCTTGCCGGAAGCGGTATTATCACAGGGGCGACTCAGGGTATAGGCTGAGTCCCATATAAGGAGTCTTCTGTTGTTTACGCTCGCGCATCTCTCCGATCTCCATGCCACACCGTTGCCGTTACGATCCGTGCCCGCCATGTCGCTGAAACAAACCCTCGGCTGGCTCAAATGGACGCTCAAACGCAGCAAGGAACATCGCACGGAAGTGCTCGACGCCCTCGTCGCAGACTTGCAAACGTCTCAGCCCGATCATGTGGTGGTCACTGGAGATCTGACAAACCTCGGCATGGCGGCGGAATTTCCGGCGGCGGTCACCTGGTTACAACGGCTCGGCGGGCCTCAACAAGTTTCCATTGTTCCGGGCAATCACGATACCTACACCTTCGCGTCACCTGATGTCCTGTGGCATCATTGGCGGGAGTACCTGCGATCCGATGCGCAAGAACGAACACAGGATTTCCCCACGCTCAGAGTCCGTGGGTACGTGGCCTTGATCGGCGTCAGTTCAGCGCAGCCCACCAACATGTTCCATGCCAGTGGCACTGTGGGGAAGGAACAGCTTGCCCGTCTCGAACAGCTTCTCCACAGCCTCGCGGAGTCCGGGCTCTGTCGCGTGGTTTTGCTGCATCACCCACTGTCAAATGAAGATATCCCTCAGCGACGGAGGCTGAGCGATGCGCAAGCCGTACAGGATATTCTGCAACGAGCCGGAGCCGATCTGGTGCTGCACGGTCACATCCACCAGACGAGCGTGCTAACCGTGCCAGGGCGCGACAACGACATTCCAGTGATTGGCGTCCGCTCCTCGTCCGCGATAGGGCACAAACCTCACAAACGATCACACTACCATCTCTACCGCATTGAACGTCTGGACCCATCGCCCGACAGTCGTCGTTTTCGCATCACGATGGTCACTCGTGGATATGATGAGGCGCGCGGGTGTTTTCAGCATGCGCAAGAGCGGGTGCTGTAGAACGCCTTACATCTCCTTGCTGGATTACCATTCACTACGTTCCAATACGCGGCGTGCCGCTCCTTGCCACGCGGGTTCTAGCCTCGTGTCCACCTCAGCACAGACGGCATCCATCGTCGCCGTGCCAAAGCCAGTCATGTAGACCGTCTGAAATCCCGCCGCTTGGGCCAGCCGCGCTTGAAAGGCATCGAACACAAATGGAGCCACCACCATCTCTGGACCGTTGAGCATCGCACGGAGCCGACGAGCCGTATCTGACATAGGATCTCCCTATTTGTTACCGAGGTACGAGTTGACTCACTCTCCCGTTGTTCTCATTGCAAGGACTGGAGAAACGATAACAGCGCGCTGATGCACCCTTCCGGGTTACTCAGATAGATTTCATGGCCATGCCCTTCGATGACCGCGATACGCGCATTGGGAATGCCATCGCGAATCATCACTTGCTCGGAGAGCGGTGACAGCGGACTGCGCGCCGGAGCGAGCAGCAGCGTCGGTACTTTCACTTGGGGTAAAAGCGAAGTGATGTTGACACTGGGCACCAGGCGACACAACCCTTGCAAGACATGGGTCCGAGTTTTTCCCCATTCTTGCAGCAACCATTCGACTTGTGGCGAAAGCGACGCGACGCCCAGTCCCCCACCTTGTGTCATCAACGCCTTCGCCCACCCCCCTGCGCCTAACGCACCAAGGGCCGTATGCCAATCCTTGTACCCCACCGCGAACTGCTGCTGAATGTGAGGAAAAATCGCCGGAGGCGTCGCAACCAGGGTCAGACTCTTGAATCGCTCTGGCCAGCGCGTGGCGAAGGCGATTCCCAGGATACCGCCGACCGATTCACCGACATAATGCACTTGGTCGATGCGCAGCGCATCCAAGAATCCCTTCATGTCATTCAGCAGGTCATCGACTGACCAGACATAATCCACGCCGGGATCGGCGGACTGCCCATGTCCACGCATGTCACGCCGGAGGACTCGATACTTGCCCGCGAGTGGCGGCACCCAGTGATACCAAAAGCGACCACTGCGCCCAAAACCGTGCTGAATCCACAGCGTCTCCGACGGCTTCCACGGCGGCGTGAAATCATCCACCTCGTAATACATTTCATAGTTATTGGCTGTGACAGTTGGCATGGCGGGGTCCTCCTTTTTCAAGTCATTGCGTTATCGAGTCATTGCGTCATTGTCGCGTCAATCACCCGCGCGCAATTCTGTCATCAAATCCGCCGTTGGGCAAATGGAATCTGCCCTTCCCATTTCCAGGAAATGTCTGTTTCTTTTTTCCCAATTTTTAGAAGTCTGAGACCGCATCCGCTACTACTCCCAGTCACCA
>JABFSC010000255.1 GCA_013140885.1 Deltaproteobacteria bacterium
GCCGCCCCCTGCCCCCGCGCCCAAGCGGATCATCCTGCGTGGGGTGAACTTCGATTACAACAAATCGAACATCAAATCCGAATTTGTTCCGATTCTGGACGAAGCCGCGCAGACTTTGAAAGACAATCCGGAAATCAACGTCAGGATCGCCGGGCACACCGATTCGATTGGAACGGATGAGTACAATCAACGGCTGTCGGAACGTCGCGCGCAAGCCGTGAAACAATACCTCGTCTCTAAAGGTATTGCGTCCAGCCGCTTGAGCACCGAGGGCCGAGGCGAGCAGGAGCCCATCTCACAGAACACCAAGGATGGACGAGATAATCCGGAAGGTCGGGCGATGAACCGCCGGGCGGAACTCAAAGTGCAGTAGGGATTCTGTTCTTATGCCAGGGCTGTGGGAGCCGGGGGATTCACTCCCCGGCTCCACCACGCCCAAGAGGGGGCTCATTGCGTCGGCCCCAGAACGCGCCGATATCCTTGACGGTCTCGACATACTCATCGAAATCGACGGGTTTGACGACATAGGCATTCGCGCCCAGTTCATAACTCTCAATAATATCTCGGTCCGCCCGGGACGAGGTCAACATGACCACGGGCAGCCAGCGGAGCCGAGTGTTGGCTCGGACTTGCTGGAGTACCTCGAACCCGCTGACTTTGGGCATTTTAATATCAAGCAATACCACACACGGCAGCTCCTCCTCGCGGGTGGCGAACTGCTCACGCCGAAACAAATAGTCGAGAGCCTCGGCCCCGTCACGTGCGACATCCACCGTGTTGCCGAAGGCGGACTCTTCTAGCACGGCCAATAACAACTCCACATCACTTTGGTTGTCTTCAACGAGTAGCATGTGCCTGGGATAGGCCATAGTTTCACCTCCATTATGTCGGGAGTGGGAGGGCAACGTAAAAGGTGGCTCCCTGCTCGACCGCCGCGTCCACCCAGATGCGCCCACCATGACGTTGGATGATGCGACGCACCAAGGCCAGCCCGATGCCCGCCCCTTCAAATTCCTCCGTGTGGTGCAGCCGGTGAAAAACGTCGAAGATCGTGTGCGCGTACCGCATATCGAAGCCGATGCCGTTATCGCGGATAAACCACACTGCCTCATGCGCGGTCACGGTGTCGCATTTGATGGTAATCCGTGCCGAGGGGCGGGAGCGGGTGTACTTGATGGCGTTGTCAATCAAGTGCGTTAACACTAATCGCAGCATCGTTGGATCCCCCTGGACGTCCGGGAGGGGACCGATGTCCCACATGATGTCTCGGTCGGCTGTCCCACGCTTCTCTTCTTGGAGGACCTGGCGCACGAGCCGGTCAAGCGCGACACGGGTGGGCTGTATTTCCCGGCGTCCCGTCCACGCAAAGGTCAGGAGGGCATCAATTTGCTCTCCCATCTGTTTCACCGCGTCGGTGATGACGGTCAGGTAATGCTTGCCCTTGGCGTCTACATCAGGGAGGCGTTTCTTCAAGAGGCTGACAAATCCGTGGACGTGTCGGACTGGCGCTCGCAGGTCATGCGCGATCGTGTAGGTCAACGATTCCAGTTCTTGGTTCACGGCTTTCAGTTCATGAACATGCGTGGCCAGGATCGCATTCGTTCGCGCGAGTTCGGCGGTCCGTTCATTGACCTGGCGTTCCAAATGCGCGTTGGCTTCCTTGCGGGCCGTGATATCACGGAGCGACCCGGCCATACGAATGGGCTGCCCAGCCTCGTCCCACAGGCCCTGCCCATAGCTTTCAAACCAACGGTACTCTCCGCTTTTGATCCGCAGCCGAAATTCAGTTCGGAATGGCGTACGATACTGTAAATGTTCTTGCACCGCTTCCCTGACTTGGATGTGGTCCTCCGGATGCAACCGTGATTCAAAGGTCGTGAATTCGTTCCCCAGCTCGTGATCCTTGTACCCCAGTTGTTCCTTGTAGGCCGGAGAGAGGAAGGTCTCGTTGGTGATGAGATCCCGGTCCCATAACCCGTCGTTCGTGCCCTGTGCGATCAGGGTAAACCGCTCTTGGCTCCGCCGTAACGCTTCCTCGGTCCTTTTCCGCTCCCAGGCGTTCACGATCATCTCGCCGGCCATACGAAGGGGACGAACCTCTTCCACGGACCACTCGCGACGGCGTTCGGTGTCCTCAAAGCCCATGGCCCCGGTTAGAGTACCGTCAGCGAAACGTAAAGGGATGCCGAGGAGTGCCCGAATCCCTAGATTTTTGGTGTATTTTTTTAATGTCCGTGCCTCATCAGGCAGTACGTTCACATCGGGGATGACAAAGGTTTCTCCACGTCTAAGCCGATCTATGACGTCTTGAATGCGGAACGAATCCATGCCCTGCAAGCGGGCGATTGATCGGGGGGTGTGCTCGTCGCACCACTCCTGGGTATTGTCGAACGTCCGATCATCATCGCGCAGCCGAAAAATGCACGTGCGGTTGACGCCTATCACTTTACCCAGAATGGAGAGGACCCATTGGAAGTCCGGCTCTATGGTCGTCGCGAATATGCGGGAAACCTCAGCCACGGCTTCTTCAATACGGATGTGATAGCGGAGTTGTGCTTCACTGTGCCGACGGGTGGTGATGTCCCTGAGCACGATGATGCTTCCCACCGCCTGCCCGTCCACGTTGTTCAGAATCGTGGGATTCAGCTCCCCCCAGCGCTGTTCGCCAGTGGCGAGCACGAATTCGAACTCCAGGTTTCCGATCAGTTCTCCGGCTAGTCTTTTGTGGATGTTGGCTGATGCCCTTGCTCGGTCTTCCGGGAGCAGCAAATCGGCGAGGTTCTTCCTGAGGATATCATCAAGGTTCCGATGACCGAAGAACGCCAAGGCCGCATCGTTGATGTCGCGAATCGTCCCGTCGATGTCGATGACGAGGACGCTTTCGCCGGAGAGCCGAATGGCGGTGGCCAAGTGCCGGAGTGCGTCCGTTTGCTGTTCGTACGCGGGCTTCGATACGGCTGGCATTTGTTGGTGGTGCATTGCGATCGTGGTTGACCTGCGAGTCGGTGTCAACGTGTGTCCCCACCGTCCGCGTGGCTCGTCGGGGTGTGGTGGAGCGGGAGCCAGACAGCAAATGTCGAGCCTTGGTTGGGCTCACTTTCAACCGTCAAGGTCCCACCCATCAGTTTAATGAACGCCTGAGCGATATACAGCCCTAATCCCACCCCACCGTACCGGCGGGTCATGGACCCGTCGCCCTGGCGGAACACCTCGAAGATCACGGAGTGTAACTCTGGGGGAATGCCCATCCCACTATCACTGACGGAGATTCGTATGCCAGTGTCGTGGGGACTCACGGCGATGCCCACCGTACCCGCGTCGGTGAATTTGACCGCGTTGTCGATGACGTTCTTGAGGACGACCTTCAGCTTTGCGCGGTCGGTGTGGAGCGGTGGGAGCGCCGCGGCGAGGTGCCACCGCATGTCGATTCCCGGCTTCTTCCAGGTTTCTTGCATCTCAGTTGCCAGCTCGGTCACCATGCCCGCTACGTCCACGACGGTGACGTCAATCAGCGATTGGCCCGTGAGCAACTGCGCGGCGTTAAAGATGGACTCGACCACGTCGCTGAGGTGCTTGGCGTTCTGCGCGACTGTCCGCAATACCGTTTCCTGGTCGCGCGCGAGCGGGCCGAGTTTTGGCGCGAGCAGCAGGTCGGTGTAGCCGATGACGATGCTGAGCGGGGTGCGCAGTTCATGGGACATGACGCCGAGGAATTCATCTTTCGCGCGATTCGCCCGCTGGAGTTCCCGCAAACTCTCCTGGAGCGCTAGTTGCGCCAGCTGTCGGGCCTGCCGCTCCACCGCCTCTTGGAGCGCCCGGCGTATCGCTGGCCCTAGCCGCGCGAGTCGCTGCTTGAGTACGTAATCGGTCGCCCCTTGCTGCAAACTCTCGATCGCCCGTTCCTCGCCGATCGCTCCCGACACGAAGATAAAGGGCAGCTCCGGGCGCCGCGCACGCGCGAGGCGCAGTGCCGCCAAGCCATCGAACCCAGGTAAGGCGTAATCACTGAGAATGAGCTGTAAATCAGGCTGCGCCAACGCATGGCAAAAGCGTGGCTGCGTTTCCACCCACTGCAAGTCGTACGCGATCCCTTCCGCGTCTAACATCGCTTCCACTAACTCCACATCCTGTGGGCTGTCTTCCAAGTAGAGGACGTGTAACGGAGGCATACCAACTCCTTCGCTGTTCATACCGAGGTGATCCCCTCTTATGACGCTGAGGTGAGACTCCCAGATGGGGGTTGATTGAGGACGAGCCAGAATAACCCCAAGCTCTGCACGGCCTTGATGAACTGCTCGAAATCGACTGGTTTGAGCACATAGGCATTCACGCCGAGGCGATAGCTTTCGATAATGTCTTTTTCTTCCTGTGACGATGTCATCATCACGACGGGGATCATTTTGAGCTGCTCATCCTGTTTGATCTGACGTAACACTTCCAACCCATCGACCTTAGGCATCTTAATGTCGAGTAAGATCAGGACTGGCTCGTCGTTGGTTCGTAAGGCGTAGACCCCGCGGCGATACAGGTAGTCCAACGCCTCGGCGCCGTCGCGGACAATCACCACCTCATTCGCGAGGTGGTGCTCGGCTAATGCCCCCAATGTCAGCTCGATGTCGTTCAGGTTATCTTCCGCGAATAGAATACGTCTGCTTTGCGTCATCCTCAGTTCCCTTCCGAGCCAGTGGTAGTGAAAAATAGAAAGTCGCTCCCTTGTCGATCTCTCCTTCGGCCCAGATATGACCGCCGAGTCGGTGCACGATGCGTCGGACCGTGGCCAGCCCGATGCCGGTTCCCTCGAACTCGTCGGCGCGATGCAGCCGTTGAAACACCCCGAAGAGCTTCTCGACATACCGCATATCGAACCCGACGCCATTATCGCGCACGAAACACACGAGGTCGTGTTCCGCCGTCGTCGTGGTGCCGATCGTGATCCGCGCCTCGCCGCGTGGGCGGGTGTATTTCACCGCGTTCCCCAAGAGATTGGTCAACACCACGCGGAGCAGCGCGGTGTCTCCGTATACGTCTGGGAGTGGACTGATGTCCCAGACGATCTTGTGGGTTTCGGTGTCCGCCGCGAAATCGAGCACGACCTCATTGACGATGTGGGTCAGGTTGACGCGCGTGGGGCGCAGCTCCGTGCGCGTTGTGCGGGAAAAGGCGAGCAGGTCATCAATCAGTTGCCCCATCTGTTTGGCCGACTTCGTGATCACCTCGATATAGCGGCGGCCCTTGTCATCCAACGCCGCCGCCGCGTGCTTGTGCAACAGTTCCACGAACCCATGGATGTGCCGCAGGGGCGCGCGTAAGTCATGCGATACGGAATAGCTAAAGGCCTCGAGTTCCTGGGTGAGGTCCGAGAGTTCACTCACCTGCTGTGACAATATCCCGTTCAACCGTTCAATTTCCTCTTGTTCCCGCTTGCGGTCGGTGATGTCTTGCGCCGCGCGATGGAGCGCTCCCTCCGCCTGTCGTCGCGCCTCCGCGTGTCGGTCAGTGACAATGGCCATTTCGGCCACTCGTGCCAATCCCAACAACAGGGGGGCGGTCATTTCAGTGAAGGTGCCGGGGGACTCATGGTATTCCGCAGTGAGAAAGCCGATGGGCCTCCCGTTGTCATCCCACAGCGCGACGAGCATTAGGGTCAAGATGCGCGCTTGCTTGGCGACCTCCGCGTCAAACAGCGGGGAGTGGAGGGTATCATGTTCGATCACGACCCGACCGGAAATTTCCACGACATGCGCCATGAGCGGATGGCGATGATGGATCGCGAACGTGGAAAAGGTCGCGGCGATGTCGGCGGGATTGCCGTGATTATAGCGGGGGCGGTAGTACTCTCCGTCGCGCAGAAAAATGCTACTCCGGTCGCATTCGACCAGTTCCACGGTCGTCTCGCAGAGTTCTTGGAGCCGTGCGCCAAGTGGGAGCGCGGAGCTCAGGGTCCGCGCCAAGGCCAGCGATTCCTTGATCCGCTTGTCGTGGGTCTCTCGGAGCGCCGTTTCTGCTTTCATGTGGTCCGTGATATCCACGGACATCCCGCCCAGTAGCCGTCTGGCAGGTCCAGCAATAGGGAACTTTAAGGTGAGCCAGTGGCGGAGCCCATCCGCCATTTCCGCGCTCTCCTCGACCTGTATACTCTGACCCATATCAAGCACGACGGTATCGTGCTCTTGTAATGTTCTTGCCGTGTCGGCGGGCCACAAGTCCGCATCGGTTTTGCCTATGAT
>JABFSC010000079.1 GCA_013140885.1 Deltaproteobacteria bacterium
CCCCCAGGCCGCGTCTTGCAGCGGAGGTGACGACTCGCGGCATACGGGGATCAAGAAGCAGATGACCAGAGAGGTGAGTGACCAAGACGATCGGAAAGGAGGGGCTGAGCGATGAAGAACGTGCGGATCTATACCGATGGCGCGTGCCTGGGCAATCCAGGACCCGGGGGCTGGGCGGCGTTACTGGTGTATGTCGATAGTCAGGAGCAACGGCGGGAGAAAACGTTGGCGGGGTATGAGCTGCGGACGACCAATAATCGCATGGAACTGTTAGCCGCGATTCGCGGGCTCAATGGCCTACGCGAACCCTGTGCCGTCACGCTCTACAGCGATAGTACCTACGTCATCGGCATGGGCATGGGCATGGGCCACAGTCGTGCGGTGCGCAATTTGGATTTGGTTGCGGCGTTGCGTCAGGCCGTGCAGCGCCATACCCGCGTCACCTTTCAGCATATTCCCGGTCATAGCGGGCATGCCGAGAATGAGCGGGTGGACACTCTCGCCCGCAGCCAAGCCGCTCAGGTCAAGGACGCCCTTCAATCCGCGTGAGCTGCGGAGGATATGCCCGCGGGTTCTTGAGCCAGAATTGGCAACACAGGAGAAGAGAAGATGGCCCAGCATTTCACTGACCCGATTGGCCCCTTTACTGGCGAGTTTCGCTTTCTGTCCAACTTCTTCCCAGTCGCGGTGGTGTACGAGGCGGTGGTGTACCCCACGGCGGAGCATGCGTTCCAGGCCGCCAAAACGCTGGACCCTCTCGTGCGCGCCCGTATCCGCGCGTTGCCCACGGCCGGTGCGGCCAAGCGCAGCGGACGGAGTCTGACTCTGCGATCAGACTGGGAGCAGGTCAAGCTGACGGTCATGGAGCAGATTCTGCGCGCGAAATTTCAGCATCCCGTGCTGCGCGCCCATCTGCTGCGGACTCATCCACGGCCACTTGTCGAAGTGAATACCTGGAGCGATCGCTTCTGGGGCGTGTGTCACGGAAGTGGCGAGAATCACCTCGGGCGGCTGCTGATGGCGCTCCGGCACGAGTTCCTCACCGCCGACCAACCCCCGGTTGCGACCGATCCGCAGCGCGCCGTGTCATAACCGGGGCTGCGGCCTGGCGTTGTCGTGCCGAGGCTTCTTCCCCCACAGTGCGAGGGTATCATGAAAAAAGTCGTCATCTCCGGGTCGCGCGGCGTGCGGGTATTACCAGAAGCCGCGCGGGCTGCCTTGCGCAAGATTATGCATCTGGATCTCGAGGTGCTGGTGGGCGATGCTGAGGGCGTGGATTGCCTGGTACAGCAGTACTTACACGCCGCCGAGTATCCGCACGTCACCGTCTATCACATCGGGCCGCGGCCCCGGCACAATTGCGGCTTTCGCACGGTCGCCGTGACGGGTGCCCGCTATGAGGCGAAGGATCTCGTCATGTGTCAGGCGGCGGAGTACGGGTTGGCGATCTGGGATGGCCAGAGTCCCGGCACCCGGCGCAATATCCAGCGGGTGCGTCGCACGCGCGTCATCAGCGTGCTCCGTGGGGATCTGATCCAACAGAAACACCAAGCCGGGGAGGCCGTGTTGCGTGACCTCCTCCAGGCCCTAGAGCACGGGGAGATGACGCTTGCCGATCTGTCAGACGAGCTGCTCGCCGCTCTCCGGCAGCACTTGCGTCTTCGTCCGTCTCCTCCTCCCCTTGCCACCCTTCCAGCTCTGCATGCTTTGGGCCTCTCTGTCGTCCCTACCTCGACGGATGACCAAGACTAGCCCCGGGCGGTGTCCCCGCTTTTGGTCGCTGCCGGTGACGGGTTCGTGCCGTCCCCCGCCTCGTGGTTGCTCCCTCCTCCGTGGTTGTCTCAGCGGCACGCAGGAAACAGAAGACCCGCACGGTGAGGGAAAAAGGAGGAACTCCGTATGCAACACTCTCACGCTGGCTCGCTCGTGGCCGTGACACTCACTCGCGACGTCCGCCCTGACGCGGAACGCGCCGCCTGGATTCCCGCGCACCAGGTGCCCACGGGCGTCTCTCTCTCCACATCTCCCGTGCGCAGCTTTCTCGCCGCGGAACACCGTCAGATCGCCCAGTCGTTCTACCGTCGCCCGGGACGTGGACGCTGAGGCGTGAAGAGCGGACAGCATCTCACTATTCGGTGGAGGACGATATGGTGACACTCTCTCCAGGAACACCTTGTCAGGTCGTCACGAGCCTCCGCGACTATCACACGGGGGCATGTTGGCATGGCTGCCCAGGCCGTCTCCCATCGGACACGGCGAGTGGTGGCCACACGAGACTGCTGGTGGCCGGGACCATCGCCTCACCGCGCGCTCCGTTGTGTCCGAGGAGAGGCTCGTGCTGGACGAGGGGGCTGCTGTTCCGTCCGGTGAGGACCCCTGGTCGTTCGGGTCCCATTGTGTGGCTCGTTTCCCACTCCCCTCTCAGGAATCAGTTCATCATGTCGTGACCAGCAGTCAGGCACGATCACACCAAGGAGGAATGCGTGATGGCATCAGTGAATAAAGTGCTATTGGTTGGGAATCTCGGCAAAGACCCCGAAGTACGGTTTACCCCCACAGGCCGCGCCGTGTGTACGTTTTCGCTCGCCACCAGCGAGCAGTGGAAGACGGACACCGGGCAGCAAGAACGCACGGAGTGGCACAACATCGTGGTCTGGGGCAAGAGTGCGGAGCACTGTGGTCAATACCTCAAGAAAGGGCGGCAAGTCTACGTGGAGGGGGCGATTCGGTCGCGCCGGTATGACGCCAAAGACGGCACCACCCGGTATATCACCGAGATTGTGACCCAACGCGTCCAATTCCTCGGCGTCAAACCCGCTTCCACCGAGAGCCCCGCGCATGCCGACCCCGAGGGCTTCCGCAGCGGTGACGGCGGCGATTCCCCGGAGTCGCCGAGCGTCACGGATGAGGAGATTCCCTTCTAAATGGTTGCCGGTTTTCCTACCACAGGGCCATCGTAGCGCGTTTCTGACACCACGATGGCCCCGTTTTGGACGTATTTGAGCCGTTGTGCGCGGGCTATACCAGGCTGAAGAGGCGTCGCGCAGCCACGCGGCGCCACGGGCCGTTGTTCTTTGACAATCTGTCGACGAGAGATGCTGTGACGGGCGGGAGCCACCAGACCACGCCAGGGCCTCCTGTCCTCCGGGCTCCGCTGACCTTCTGGTCCCCACGTACAGTGGCTGTGGGAGGTCAGCGGAGCCCGGACAATGGAGGAAGGTATGCAGAAGACCTACAAAACCTGGACGTGGTCCCGTCAGGGCTGGGTGTGTTCCACCCCAGCCCCAACGCGGAACACCGGCATTGCCGAAAGCGGTGTTCCCTACCGAGCCGTCACGTGTCCTACCCCCACACCCCTCGTGGGAGATGACGCGCCAGAAGAGACCGAGGAGTTTCACCGGCTCATGCAAGTGAGTCGGGAAGCCCTCGATTTGAGTCTGGCCGACGTCGCCCTGATGACGGGATTGTCGGTGCGCACGTTACACCGTGCCGAGGAGGATGCCGAGTATCGACCGCAGGCCGCGACGCGTCAGCGACTGTCGTGGTTTTACGGAGAGGCGGCGTGGTTGCCGGTTGGCTATCACGTGGTCAATCCAGAGCACGACGAAGCCGAACGGCACGCGGCCGCGGTCGAGAAAGCGGCGAGCTTCTTGGCCCGGTGTTGTCGTGCCCCGTATCGCCGCCGCGCCACGGGCGCGACCCGCGCCTTGACGTGGCTGATTCTGGGAGGACGGATCGGGCCGTTCCTCCTATTGTCGTCGTTGGTGCCCCCACGCAGACGCTCCCTGCCGCGTGCGGAGGAACCCCAGCTCTCGTCCGATGAGGAACGAGAGCTGGGGTTTCCGGAACGCGCGCATGGAGAGGTCGTGCAACATGAGGGGGGCACAGTCCAGTCGTTCGTGCGCGTGGCCTCGGCGTATGCCAGAGCGCTGTGTGCGGGTCATCGCGACGCCTGCGCGCTGTTGCGGCACGCGAGTGACGCACTCAGTGCGGTGACCGATGATGACCTGGCCTACGTGCTCGGCCTCAGTCGTGCCGAGATTCGCCACGAACTGACACGGCATCGCCAGCACGAGTGGACGACGGGTCGACCGAAGGTCGCGGGTCCCCTCTGGCAAGTGTTGGAAGTGGCCGAAGAGTCTCCGGAATGGGAGACGGCCGCCACGCCACTGGTGCCAGACGACCCGCCCGATGATCTCCCGGAGCCCACGCGCCTGGATGATGCCGTGACCTGGGTGTTAGCGCATGAAGCCGAGGTGGCGGAGTTGCTCGACGTGTCGCTGCCCGAGGTCGACGCCCGCATTCAGCGGAGTCTGCACCAGACCCAGGTGGAGATTCTCGCCAGTTTGCGAGCGGCCGCCAAATGGGCCGCCACCCTTCCTGGGGACCCGACACGGCTCTTTGCCGAGCGGGTCCAGCGACTCTGTGGAGGTGGGACCGATGGGACACGCACCGTGCGGGGCTTGGGGCTGGATCCCGAGGTCGTGGCGACCGTGGTCGACTTGCCGGGACTCCTGCAAGAGGCCGTGGCTGCCCGTGCCCGCGAGCAAGCCTTATGGCGGAGCGTGAGCGACTGGATTGAACAGCCGCTACGCGGGCCAGAGCACCGGGACACCACGCCTGCGCACCAACTGACGCAGGCGTTGCTCTCGCTCTTGCCCGACCCGCCGATTGCGGAAGCCGTGTGTCTCGCCCCGACCCAAGCCCAAGCCGTGATTGAGACGTTAGGTCCACAGTTCCTGCCGGAATTGTCGACTGACGCCGATCGTGGTCGTCGCTTTGTGTTGGGTGCGCTGCGGGACTGGTTGCAGCGCCATCGTGGCCGCGTCTTACCGCTGCGCGCGATGGCTGAGCAACGCCGTCTCGCCTTGCACACGGGCGTGAGTGCTGCATTGGCTGGCCGTGGCGAAGAGTCCACCGCCGGCAAGATGGCACGCGCGCTCTTCCTGTCCGTGTCCCGACCACTGCCGACACCAGGTCGTGTCCTCGCTGCCAGCGAGGTGCAGACCCGGGTGCGGACAGGGCTGCCGTACTTCTTCCCGATGAAGATGTCGACAGCCGACCGCTACGCCCAGGCGCAGCGGATTCTCCACGCCGCATGGCAGTCTCGCCCTGCGCGCTAGGAGTGGTTCAGGCGGCGCGGTACTCACAGGCTCCCCGCCCGCCACAGCATCTTTTGTTGGGCCACGCGCGCTGACCTCCCGCGCCGTGCGGTCCCCGTCAGGGCTGCTCGATGCTGGTCCCGTGTCTTTCTTCCCACGGGTCTTCAGGAAGCAGATGACGAGTCCGTCGCGGGGAAGAAACCTTTGGAGCAGGAGGGAGCAATGGCACTCTGCGTGTATACGGCCCAGATTGATCGGCAGTGGCGAGAGACGGCGACCGCTTTGGATACGACGATGAGATCCACAGACCCACTGGGGCGCGTGTTTGCCCCGGATGATCCACGTATGGTGTTCCGGCTCAAGCGCGGCCAGCTCTCTCCGGCAGCGTATCGGACGTGGTATTTGAGCGTCTTGCGCCGGAGTTATCGCGAACGGCGAGACCAGTGGGACACCGTGCTCGCGCGTCCCGTGGTCGTCTTGCTCTGTTATTGCCGCCCGACGCAGTTCTGCCATCGGCAAGTACTCGCGGAGACCCTCACCACACTGGGAGCGGTGTATCGTGGCGAGATTCTCGCGGACGGGCGGATTGTCATGTCGCACGGATGAGTGGTCAGGGGTGTTCGGCGTATGGCCGATCACGTCTCTCCCGCTCAACGTGATCGGGATACCCGGCGCGATAGCCTTGAGCGCACGCCGCGCAACTGCTGGCGCGCACGGGCGTCACCACCCTGCCCGTCGTGGCCGGGCCGTGGGTCATTCCGGAGGGCGCGGAAGCCGCTCGTGTCCATCGGGTCTGGTAATGAACCGATCCTCTCTTGTTCCCAGTGACGGAGGTTGTGTATGTCTCACTCCGCGTGGCAGCCCAATCGTGATCAACAACGGGCTATCGACATGCTTGCCGGTTCCTGTGTTGTGTTGGCGGGTCCCGGCACCGGCAAAACCGAAACCCTCGCCGCGAAAACCGCCGCCATTCTCCACCACGGCGGCCATCCGTTGGCCGTGACCTATACGCGCGCCGCCGCGCAGGAATTGGTCCAGCGGCTGGGCGGACTCTGTGAGCGGGTGACGGCCTGCACGTGTCATAGTCTCGCCTTCACACTCTTCTTG
>JABFSC010000199.1 GCA_013140885.1 Deltaproteobacteria bacterium
CCGGTAAAGTCTTGCAGGATGATGCGGGCGACCACGAAGGGAATCTCTTCAGTCCGTTCAGCGTTCGGAGCCCAGTTCGCCAGGGTGCGGACATCAGCCTCGGTGATCTTTTTGCCGTCGCAGTTGCGGAGGACGGACTCCAGCACGATGCGGATACTCACTGGCAACTTGGATACCGGCCCGACCCCGGCTTTTTCCAGTTGCGGGAGAGAATAGAACTGGCCGGTGTGTCCGCCAGCAAGCGGGAACGTCTGTAACGAATTGAAAAGATTGTGTGGCATGTCCGAACTCCTTGGGAAGTGGCTTTTAGCTGTTAGCTCTTAGCTGTTCGTTCTGGGGACGACAAGGACTGAGGAGAAGTCCAAAGTCTAAGGTCCAAGGTCCAAAGTCGGAGAGACCGGGCATCGAGTGCCGAAGTCTGAGGCTGGAGTCTGGAATTCGAAATCCGTTAGCCTTGGGTTTTAGACCCTGGACTTTGGACTTTGGACTTTAGACTTTGGACCTTGGACTTTGGACTCGCCTATTGTAGGTTGTCGTCCCGTATTTGAGAGGGAAATATTGATGGAAACAATGGTCGTGACTGGCGGAGCTGGATTCATTGGCTCCAATTTCGTGCGCCTGGCCTTGGCGCGCACCGAGGCTCGTGTGGTGGTCATGGATAAGTTGACCTACGCGGGCAATCGACAGAGCTTGGCCGATGTCGAGCAGCATCCGCGCTTTGTGTTTGTTGAGGCCGATATTGCCGATCGTCCCGCCGTGGATGCGATCTATCGCGACTATCAGCCAACCGCCGTGATTAACTTCGCCGCTGAGTCACATGTGGATCGGTCGATTGACGGCCCGCGTGTGTTTATCGAGACCAACATCAATGGCACGTTTGAACTGCTGGATGCCGCGCGGTTGTATGTGGCGAAACTGGAGGCCGCGACGCGAGAACGCTTTCGGTTTCTGCATGTGTCCACCGATGAGGTCTACGGCACGCTCGGTCCTAGTGGCCTGTTTTCCGAGGAGACGCCCTACGCGCCCAATTCTCCGTATGCCGCCTCCAAAGCCGCCGCCGATCACTTGGTGCGCTCCTCGCACGAGACCTACCGACTGCCGACATTGATAACGAATTGCTCCAATAATTACGGGCCCTACCAGTTTCCGGAAAAATTAATTCCGTTGATGATCCTCAACGCGCTCGAAGGGAAGTTGCTCCCCATCTATGGCGACGGCGGCAATATCCGTGATTGGTTGTTCGTGGAAGATCACTGTGAAGGGATTCTCCTGGTGCTGCGGAAAGGGCAGGTGGGGGACAAGTACAACATCGGCGGGGTCAACGAACGCACGAACATGGAAGTGATCGACCATCTCTGCGCCGCGCTGGAAGCCCTACGGCCCGCGGCACAGAATCCCGCCCTCCGCGCTCGTGGATTCACGAGCTACACGGACTTGAAGACCTTCGTGCCGGACCGGCCTGGCCATGATCGTCGTTATGCGATTGATACCACCAAGATTCGCACGGCCCTGGGGTGGACCCCGCGCTACGATTTCGCGCAGGGGCTGGCGCACACCGTGCGCTGGTATCTGGAACACCGTGACTGGTGCGAGGCCGTGCAAGCCGGGCGCTACCAACGAGAGCGACTGGGGCTGACGGTTTCATAGAAGAAGACGAGAGAACACCAATGAACGACACAACACGAGAACGACAAGCAGCAACGGAAACCCCGGCCCCCTCGGATTTTGTCCGCGACATCGTGGCGGCGGATAACACCTCAAACAAACATGGCGGTCGTGTTGTCACCCGCTTTCCTCCTGAACCCAACGGCTATTTGCACATCGGCCATGCCAAGTCGATTTGCCTCAACTTTGGCATCGCTCGTGAAAATCGTGGCGTGTGTCATCTGCGGTTCGACGACACCAATCCGACCAAGGAAGAGGTGGAGTATGTCGATTCCATTCAAGCCGATGTGCGCTGGCTCGGCTTTGACTGGGGTGACAAGAAGTTCCATGCCTCGGATTATTTTGAGCAGCTTTATCAATATGCCGAGCAACTGATTCAAGACGGTAAGGCGTATGTGTGCGACCTCAACGCGGACGAGATGCGCGCCTATCGTGGCACCCTGACCGAGCCTGGGAAGCACAGTCCGTATCGCGACCGTGCCGTGGCGGAGAACCTCGACCTTTTTCGTCGCATGCGCGCGGGCGAGTTCGCCGAGGGGGCGCGCACCTTGCGAGCGAAGATCGACATGACCTCGCCCAACGTCAATATGCGTGACCCGGTGATGTACCGCATTCTCAAGGCGACCCATCACCGCACGGGTTACACCTGGTGCATCTATCCGATGTACGACTATGCCCACTGCGTGTCGGACGCCATCGAAGGCATCACGCATTCGATCTGCACGCTGGAATTCGAGGATCACCGTCCGTTGTATGACTGGTTCTTGGATGAGCTGCGGACCTCGTGTCATCCTCAACAGATCGAGTTCGCGCGTCTTAATCTGACATATACGTTGATGAGCAAGCGCAAGCTGTTGCAGCTCGTTCGCGAGAACCATGTGCAGGGATGGGATGACCCTCGCATGCCGACGATTCAGGGCCTGCGGCGGCGTGGGTACACCCCGGAATCAATCCGCGCCTTTTGCGAGCGCATCGGTGTCTCCAAACGCAACAGCATGGTTGATATGGCGATGCTGGAGCATGAGATTCGCGAAGACCTCAACAAACGCGCGCCACGAGTGATGGCGGTGTTGCAGCCGTTGAAGGTCGTGATTGACAATTATCCCGCAGGCCAAGTCGAGCATCTGGACGCGGTGAACAATCCCGAAGACGCCAGCATGGGCACGCGCAAGATTCCGTTTTCGCGTGAGCTATACATTGAGCAGGAGGATTTTCGCGAGGACCCACCGAAAAAATTCTTTCGCTTGACGCCGGGCCGCGAGGTGCGCCTCCGCTATGCCTACATCATTAAATGCGAGCGCGTGGTGAAGGACGAGCGTGGCGAGGTGGTCGAGGTGCACTGCACGTATGATCCCGAAACCCGCAGTGGGGGGAGTGCCGCGACGCGAAAAGTCAAAGCGACATTACACTGGGTGTCGGCGGCGCAAGCGGTACCCGCCGAGGCGCGCTTATACGAGTCGCTCTTCACCGTGTCTGATCCCGGTGCCGCGGATAATTTCACGACAGTCTTAAATCCGAATTCTCTTACCGTGATGAACCCTTGTTATGTCGAACCGAGCTTGGCCACGGCGACGAGTGGGGCGCGTTATCAGTTCGAGCGCCAGGGCTACTTTTGCGTCGATCCTGACGCGACACCAGGGAAATTGGTGTTCAATCGGACGGTGACCTTGAAGGACACGTGGGCGAAGATCGAGAAGGCGCAAAAAGAGAACGACTAGCAAAACACGGAGGCGACCATGAAAGGGACGGCGATTGCGCTGCTGATTGTCAGTGCCTATTGGCTCTCGCATGGCATGGAAATTCTGAGCACGGACACCCAAACTGGCGCGGGAAGGATCGGGCTCGCGTTGTTGCTGTTGCCCGTGGCGAAGTATCTGTGGGGGAAGGAGATTGGGGGGAAGAAGTTGGAATAAAAAAGGCCGGGCGGTGGCTCCTGAATTTCGCATTTTCTTCTGGGGAAAGGCTCAAGCATCAAGCTAACGCCTCATACTGTGGACCAGCGCACGGGTGAAAACTGTCCGGCCAGTTCGCGGTTAATGTACACAGCAGGCGTAATTGCAGCGGAGCGTCTTGGTTGACGCGCTCAACAACCACTTGAACGTTTTTAGCGCCAGCCTCCCGTAACAGGAGCAAAAAGTCTCCCGCGAAGTAGCGAGGGCAGTAGCCCACCAGGGCGGCGGGGTCATTAGTGCGTAGGCCAATCGCCTCCGCGTCATGTTCGTTTTGCGGGTCGGGCATGAGGTACAGTCGTTCTCCAGGTGTCAGCCTGTCGATACGGAGGAGCGCCTCTGACCAGACATAGCGCAGTCCGTGACTAAAGAAACGCATGCGATACATGTTGTCAGCTCCCCGATAGGGTTGGGGGAAAAGTGCTAACAAGTCCCCTTCTTGCATCCCGCCGGTACAAGCCAGCAAAGCCAGAGGATCCTCTTCTCCTGGTCGCGTGTTCAGCCAGTGGAGAAAATCTTGATACTCAGGTCGTTTTTTCGAGAGTAGCCGATTCGCGAACAGCGGAAACAATTCGCTGGATTCATAGACCGTTGTGAGATTCTCCATTCGAGCAAAAGGAGTGAAATTGAGAGACTGCTGAGCTCCTTTTGTATACACGAAGCGGTAGACTTGTTCATCAAAACTTAATTGTCCGACTGGCACCCACCCGCGGTTTTTGGGATTGCGCCAGACGACGTGTAAAATCTTCATGTCCATGCTCCTTGCAATGTCAGCAATCGCTCTTGGTTTATCTGCAACATACTTTGCGCGAACCTCTTTGCAACAGGAGAAATGCGCTCTGGCGGAATTTGCTCGAAGATGGAATTGACATCGGACGAAGACACTTGTCGAAGACGTTCAAGCCAAGCGTCCCTGGCTTGAGGTCTGAGGTATCCAGCTGCGAAAAAGGCACGCAGTGGAGACAAAGGTTTTTTTCTGGAGGAGGAAAGATAGAAGGCGGAGACGGCTCGTTCGACGTATCTGTCCACGGACCGCCGCGTGTCGCTCGGTGAAAGCCTATCTTCCCGGTCACTGTCTGTTTCTCCACTTCCTAAGCTGGACGCATGGTCATAGGAAGGAGCCAGGTGGGTCGCTTCCGGGGCGACGACAAGTCCCCAGTTCTCATGATGTCTGTCCTGGTTCGCGATCCAGGCATCAAACATGAGATAGCCAACGAAAACGTCCGCTGCGGTCTCAACGTTTGCGAATGCCGTCCACCCAATTGGCACCATGATCCGACGGTTTCTCAAGACGGCCATGACACGCCCGACCGTATGTTGGGCTACTCCGAAGCGCTTCGTGCGGGGGTACTTTGCCACAACCTTCGCCAGCAGCTCATTTCCTAACTCAAGACGAGCATCGGGCGGGAGAAATGTCGTACTGACCACTCCTTTGCGGCCTTTCCAAATCGCGAGATCATATTTGGCATGTGGAAGGCCGAGGAGTTCGCAGAGTTCGCTTGCGGCCTTTTCTGACCAATCGTCCCCAGTGTTCGGACGCCCTTCCTTGAAGAGCAGCGTTTGTCCTAGAAACCAGAATTTTTCTTTTGTCCCAACCGGCTCTAGGTAATCGCGAGCCTGGTCAGGCACTTTTACGATTGGAAACATCGCGACATTCTAAGGCAGTTTAATAAGAGAGAGGAGAGGTATGAAGTGTCCCCGACGGGATTTGAACCCGTGTCGCCGACGTGAAAGGCCGGTGTCCTAGGCCGAGCTAGACGACGGGGACGTGTGCAGTGCGGAGTGAGCCGCCCGGGACTCGAACCCGGGACCCCCTGCTTAAAAGGCAGATGCTCTACCTCCTGAGCTAGCGGCTCAACTAGGGCGAGGAACCATATACGAAGCATTCTTAGAACTCAAACCCCCTGGGGAAGTTTTTTAGCGCAAACTCTCAGACTCCTAGACTCTCAGACTCCTAGACTCCGAAGCGTCTTCCCGTTGGACTGCCCAACGAAAAATGTTAGCGTGCCCCGCATGACTACAGTACGCTCTCGTTTCGCTCCGAGTCCGACTGGCTACCTCCATATTGGTGGCGCGCGGACGGCTCTTTTCGCCTACCTTCATGCCAAACAACAGCATGGCACCTTTCTGCTGCGTATTGATGACACTGACCGCCAGCGCTCGACTCAGGAATATCTCGACGAAATCATGGACGCCATGCACTGGCTAGGACTAGAATGGGACGAAGGTCCGTACTTTCAGACTCAACGGTATGGGCTGTATCAAGAGGCCGCCGAACGGCTCCTGCGTGAAGGCAAAGCCTACCGCTGCTACTGCTCCGCCGAGGACGTGGACGCCAAACGGAAGGCCGCGCTCGCGGCTGGTCAGAAGATGGGCTACGACGGCACCTGCCGAAATTATACGCCACTTCCTGGCGACACCCGTCCATTCGCCTTGCGGTTCAAGGGGCCGAAAGAGGGCGAGACGGTGATTGATGATCTCATCAAAGGGCGCGTCGTGTTTCAGAATCACGAACTTGATGACCTCGTCATCGTCCGTACCGATGGCACGCCCATTTATAACTTTTGTTCGGTGGTCGATGACGCGGACTTGCAC
>JABFSC010000650.1 GCA_013140885.1 Deltaproteobacteria bacterium
GGGCTTGGGAGTGTTCGCCAGTCATTACGCCACTCTTTCCAGCTTTGAGCAAGGCGCTTGAGCGTAGCGCACAAACACACAGTTTGGATAATATTGTATGTTCCGGCTAACATTGCTCGATAGCTCTGGGCGTCGCGGCGGAACTGAAACCATTCCTCCTTAGAGTCAGATGAGTCATGGAGCTGACAAATAAATCTCAGTACCTCGTTGAAAGCGTCGATTTCTTCCTCTAATTCGAGATCTCTCGCGAGAATTGTTTCAACAGCGTCCGGCACACGAACCGTGATTTGGTTGGCTTTCGTGTCAAAAAAAAGGCGGTCTTTTTCGTCAAAAAAGGGGTGGTCTTTTTCGTCAAGAGACCATTCCGTTCTCTTGAAACCATCGGAGAATTTCTTACTTTTTTCTCGGATCTGGTCACGGCGGTTGAGAAAGTCTGCCCTCTGCTTCTCTCCCGCTGCTTTGTCAAAAAGTTTCAAAATTTCTTCTGCGCTGTTTTTCACCTTTTTGATCAGAGCGAGCCAACGTCCGCTTTTCTTCTCCTCCGCGGATGAAGAGACTGAAGCCTCTCCGAAATGAATCGTGTACACCCCATAACGCCGCAGCAGGAGAATCTTTCGTGCTGATTCCTCTTTTGCCTCTCCGTCTGCTGGGAGCAAGGCAACCACAAGACGATCACCTAAGCGGGTTGTTTCACTCATGAATTCACGAAGCGGGCGAAGCAAATCAACTTCGTCCATGCCGATGCCAACAAACAATATTGGTTGGGCGGCAAACGCAAGCTTGACCGCATCGTCCATAGACGCGCGATGTTCATCGTTGCGCGCGTAGTGCCGCTGATAGTCCTCCTCTGTGACAATAATGCTCCCACCTTCCTCTTCGGCACGCCCATGAAGGTGGACGACCCAATTGGCCCGTCGGCGACTCCGATCCGAAGTTGCCAACGCAGCAAGTTCTCCCGTCGATTCGTGATCGAAAAGGATTTCCTTGTACATCGGTGCTATCGGGTCACCCGCGTCGAGTCCTTTCGCCGCATTCTCCTTGTCCCCTTTTTGGATACGATGATAACCAATGTCCTTTAAGAGTCGCCCGATTTCGTGATCATAGTTCGTCGTCAAAAAACGCCTGATACTCAGCTCTCGATGCAAAAGTAACAACGGGTCCCGCTGATGAAAATTCTTCCTGGAGAGCCGATCTCCTCGAACTGAGTGTTTACGCTCGCGATTTTGTTTTTCGGCATCGCGTAACTTGTCTATGTTTCTTGCTATGACCGCTAACGCTTGAAAGCGGTTTTTCTCGGGGAGTTCTCTGAATTGTGCAGCCAGACGGTATCGATCTACAGGGCTGCTAATGAATTTTTCAAAGTCGAAGACAATGCTTTCCGCCTGGCTTTTTCCAAGGTTTGCTATTTTAGTGAGTTCGTTTTCCAGATCTTCGTGTACCTTCCGTTGTTTAACCTTTTTGGTGGGGAATTGCGGAAGGGAGCGGTCCTTGAACGGTAACTCGCTCTTCCCCCATAAAGTACGCTGCACCAGTTGTCCAATAAGCTTGTTTTCAACGCCCTCAACGTCATCCGCGGGTTTTTTGTAGCTAAGGAACTCTGTAAAGGAATCACTATTTGTCCGTAGAAAATCCTCGAAATCGATTGACTCGCTCTCGGCATCACGATCGAGAAACGCATCAGACAAGAGACGTTCGGTATGCCCTCTCTCATCGCGAGTGACCCACATAATAGTATCGCGAAAAGTCTTCGTCGGTCGTTCTCCACGGAGCCTATCTTCTGCATCAATGGCTTTGTCCAATTCTTCTGAAAGTTGAAAGACAGTGAGTTGCGCTGAAGCGTCGTATTTGCGGTCTTTTTTTATCTCGTGTGTTTTGAGCAGAGCGGCAAGACGGACAATGTGACTCCCCGTCAACTCGCCTTTTTTGCTTTTGGCGTCATAGCGTTCAAGCACTGCTTCTTGTGCTGCACACAGCATGTCTATCCAACTAATGCGGCCATACGCCATCGAGGCGCCAGAGCCAACAAATGCCGTGAGTCGGCCAACATTCAAAGCGCGGCTCAGCAAATTCCTTGCATGGGCTTCGATCACTTCCGGATCGGGAGTTTGTAAAAGTTGACGGGTTGCATACGGCCAGTCCAACAAAGATCGTGGAATTTGAGATGATTCTTTTGCGGACATGTCAGGACTCCGATTTGAGGATTCAGTGAAGGTCGGAATTAAAAACCCCCGATGAGATAGAATAGAGAGGGTTATAAAGTCAAGCCTTGATGAAGACTGAGCCCAGGATGTTTGACAACATTCTGAATCTGACTTGTCAGGGAAGGGAAAGACCGGAATATAGGAGACCGCTAAATAACGTGGGAGGCTCGCAGTAAAACAGAGGCAGATTGCAGACTTTCCACGAGGATGGGAGGGTAGAGTGCCACAAAGGAACGTTTACGGAACGCTCACCTCCCACACTTTTTGGCTCTCCCGCTAATTTGATGATGTCAGGCAATTGACCGTCGTTCTTTGAGAGGGACAAGAGCACCACACTGGCAAATTTCAACGTTTTTGCCCTTCCGCTTTAGAGTCACTTCTAGAGACATAGACACAAAGTCCAACTATCGTCAAAAGTGCGGGAGAACCCACTTTTTAGCGCTCTCTGTTTACCCGACAATTAAACTGTGACAACGCACTAGGTCTGAGTGGACGGCGTAGTCGATTCGTTTCTAGGCGTCTTGTTCAGCGCCTGGACGTCGAAGCCCACGAGGCCTGGAGTTTTGTGGGCAAAAAGACCACCCCGCAATGGCTCTGGATAGCCCTGGATGCCCACACCCGCCAGGTGATCGCTTTTCATGTGGGGGATCGCAGCCGAAAGAGTGCGAAAAAGCTCTGGAAGAAGATTCCGGTGGCGTATCGCGAGAACGCGACCTTCTATACCGATGGCTTGGCCTCCTATCAAGAGGTGATCCCCGATTCGCAGCACCGGATCATTACGAAAAAGATGCGTACAACGAATCACGTCGAACGGCTGAATTGCACCTTACGTCAGCGCGTATCACGGTTAGTTCGGTCTGCACTGTCATTTTCCAAGATACTCGATAGTCACATCGGCGCCATCAAATTCTTTTTTCGTATTACAATCTTGAGGTTAGAGCAGCCTTACCTCTGTAGCACTACCTGTTGCTGTGATGCCTAACGTCGCGCTTCAAACGCGCGTTGTCCTCGACGCGTCGTTTGCAAGCGCTCGTTCGGCATCACTGTTCTTTCGCGCTCGAACTTCGGCACTTTTGCGAATCAAGTCTGGTACTACCCACGCCACCTGCTCAAGGAGATCGTGATTTCGGTCCCAAGCTATGTGACCAACTTTCGCGGCGCTGTCAAATACACCTAGAGGCGCATTACTAAGAACGATGGGAATGACTTCACCGGACTTAAAGCGCTGTTTGAATTGATCTGACTCGAATTTGGTCCAGACCCGCTTAGGGAAATCAGGCCCAAGTATGCAGATGACCAAAGCAGCGTCCGAGGCATAGATCGGACCCAAGTAGTCTTCAACGTCTTCAGCGAGCATTCGATGCTGCTCGTTGCGGTCGTAGAACACTTCCAATTCTTGATCCTGCAGGGCATTGAATAAGGCTTCAGCAATGTCGCGGTCGGATCCAGCAAACGACAGCGCAAAGTCATACTTCGACGGAAATTCCAACGAGACAAAGCCCACTTCTTCCGCGAACCGCGGCCATGATAGGTTACGAATGTAGAAAATGAATTGAGGATCTTGAACAATTAAAGTGCTGTTCACAGCATCAAAATGCAACACTCGTTGAATATCTTGAGAGCTTTCGATCAAGTCCTTTAAGAAATTCTTCGCTACTACTTGGGAAACGCTACCGCGCTGTTCAGGATGACGATCGGCTTCGCGACTGACATTAATGGACCAATTCTGACTTTGGCTAACCCAATGCAAAAGGTGAAGATACGGTGCCCGACCCTCTCTCCTTAGTTTGGTGCCGCGCGCGAAGGCTATTGCCGTGTCATGGAACGAACGCGCGAGCACCGATACTACGTGCGTTCTGACGGATTCATAGCTCTCGGAAGTGACTGTAAGTTGTTCGCACGTATTCAAAATGTTGCAACGAATACATGTGTGATAAGCAAGCATCTGGGCTATATAGAAGCTCCCTTGCGCAGCGGAGGTGATCTCTTCTCCAATGTTGATGGAAATATTGAGCGCCGCCTCCCCTTTGCCGATTAGCTCCTCGATCTTGTGCTGGGGATTTGCCTCGAATGGAATTACTTCAATTCGATTGGCCAAGTCCTTGCCGAATAGGATTAGTGATTGTCCGGCGTTCGTAATTCCGAGTACGACCAGCTTGCTATGAGTGGCGCTCTCATCGGCTAGGGTCTTCATCAGATCGGCAATGTTCTTCTTCGCACTGTCATCAAGACGATGGAAGTCATCGATAAGAACGGTCCCTATCGGTAACTGGTGTGGTAAGTCCCGGATAAAATCCACGTCTTCCTTTTTCCGAGCTGAAAGTTGCACAACGTTATTCGTAATGCCTGCGTCCGATATCGCATTTACGACAGCAGTTGTCTTACCGATACCGGAAGGCCCCTCCACCACTACGCTTCGTCCGGGTGTCCGGAGTGCCACTAAGAGCCGTGTGTATTCGATGGGCTGAACGAACGTGTGTTTTGGCACACCCGAAAGAACAAATACATCTTGCAGTTGTAATGCAGGCACGTCTACTTGCTCCCTCGTGATGCCGAACGTTGGAGGTGAGTCGCGCGCGGAGGCCGCAGGCCGGAGTGCATCGGCCCGACCGAAGGGTGTACGCCCGGCATGGGCGTGAGTGTGGGGGTGGAAATCCCCTGTAGGAGGTTCACCTTCATGTATCTCAAGATACCTGAAGCTAACTACGAGTCCAAGGCAAGGGCATCACCGCGAGGTGGAGTCTGAAGGAAGCCGGCGATGGTACGGCGAGGCGAGGAACACGAACGCCATAGAAGGCTCGCGTCCCTGGGACGAGTTGGCACCATACAACGAAGTCCGGTGAATCAGGGGATAGGGTAAATGGCACGCTTGTGCCGTAACCACTCACGTTTGGGATTTTTGCCCAACCCCTCTCATGCCATGCTGGGCATGAGCCATCTCATGTGGAGTACGGGATCATGTGGAGTAACTCGGAGTGAATATTCGTAAACGGCTGTCCTGTCACCTCTTTTGTGCGAAGCGCCTTCATGGCTGCTCGACATGAGCCGGGTCCTACGCTCTGCTCCATCAACAGAATGTTGTTGATAGGAGGAGTGTATGAACGAACCTGTCCGTCTTCGTCCCACTGTCCGTAACCGTCTGTGCGAAGGCCCCTTCGGCCTGGTTTGGGAAGACCTTACCCAGGCGTTGCAGACCGAAGGCTATACCGCCACGACCATCCGCAGGTATCTGCGGACCGGGGTGCGCTTTGGGGAATGGCTGGTCCAGCACCACATTCCGGTCGCTGACATCTCTGCCGCCACGGTGGAGCAGTATCGGCAGCACTGTGGCCGTTTGCCCTCGGGTCGGCTGCCCAAAGCGGCGCAAGGCTTGCCGCACCTCTTGGCCCTTTTGCGGGCGCAGGGAGTCGTCCGCACCGATGATCCCAGCGGGAAGAGCACCGCGTGTGAGCAATGGCTGCAGCGCTATGCGCACTATCTGCACACGGTGAAAGGCGCGGCAGAAAGTACCTGTGACACCTATCTGCGCAGTGCCCGCCGCTTACTCACGCATTGTTTTCCCACCGATCAGGTGCAGTGGGAAACCGTCACCGCCCAGCAGATCGTGACCTTTGTCCAGCAGGAAGCGGCCCGCCACTCAGGCCTTGGCCGCCGCATTCCTGCCGTCGCCGTGCGCGCCGCCTTACGCTTTGCGGTCTTCTCGGGCGAGCGGGTCACTGGCTTAGCCGATGCCATTCCTCTGCCTCGCCTCTGGAAGCATGCCGCCTTGCCCGCGCAGTTAACCCCAGCGGAGGTCGAACGCGTGCTCCACCGCAGTCGCGGCACCTCACCAACCGCTCTGCGCGATTACGCTATTCTCCTCTTGCTGGCGCGCTTAGGTTTACGCGCGCACGAAGTCGGGCAGCTGCACCTCGACGATATTCAGTGGGCCACAGGCCAACTGTTGATCCGCTCGGGCACTGCGCAGCAAGTCCGCTGCTTGCCCCTATCCCAGGAAGTC
>JABFSC010000383.1 GCA_013140885.1 Deltaproteobacteria bacterium
GCGGGACAGCTTTTGTGAGGCGATGGCTTTCAGCCGCGGCATCAGGTCGAAACCCAACAGATGGCGAAACGCGAAGGCCACTTCGCTTTGCCCGTGACTATCCACGTAGTGCTGTCCGACCTCCATCTCCGTGCAGTGCCGCAGCACGCCTTCCATCATCGCCGCCACTTCTGAGGAGGAACAGCGCTTGAGTTGGGCATAGATACAGACCGATTTTTTCTCCACATGCCAGTAGATCATCACCCCTCTCCCGCCGTACCGGATGTGCCATTCGGTCATGAGATTCTGATCCCACGCGCCAAATTTTTTGGCATCCGAGGCACAGGCGGTCGTGCCTTCCCCCCCAATCTCCGGGCGGCGGATCGCAAAGGTGGCATTGGCCACGCGGCCGATGGCGTCCCGCAACGTGTCTTTGTGGATAGAGCGCCGCCGCGTGTAGAGGAGATCGTGATAGTGGAACGCGGGGTCACCGGCAACGACGCGTTTGAGCCCGGTGTTGGTCCCTAACCCGTAGAGACACCGCAGGAGCCGTGGTTGTAAGGTCGTGCGGTCGAGCATTTCCCGTGAGGCCACGCTGTGCAAGGCGTCACTGAAGCCCACCCGGAGGTCGGTTTCTTTCAAGACATCCAGCAAACTCGTCATGGGCCACCGGCGCATGAGCTCGGCTTTGACGCGGAGAATATTGGTCGGCTCAGGCTGGGGCTCAAGCGGCGAGAGCTTGGTCCGGTTTTTCCCCTGCGCGTGCAGCGTGACTTTCGGATTTTTTGGGAGCCCATCATTAAACTGCGTGAGTGCTTCCTCCATCGCGTGGCGGACGCCGGCGATGAAGTCCTCCGCACTTTCCGGCTGCTGGAGCGCGGCGTAATACGTCGTCCGCTGCACGTCAAAATCAGTAGGAAGGTCATCCGCGGGATTCCGAAACCGATCCGCTCCCACAACCCAGATGGCTTTACAGCGCAAGCCCTCCCGTAGGGAGTGGAGGGCACTGATCTCGTAGTTAATCCGGTTCACACGGATCGTCCCACTCGCGTCGGGTTCCATCACGAGCTCGCGCCACTGCGGAGGAATGACCCTGTCGATGGGCACCGTCCCATCGACCACAAAGTGCTGTTTGCGACTGTCGCGATGGGCCTTGATAAGGGTCAGGGCCTCGATGATGGGGCGATGCGTTGCCGTGTTGGCCCGAAACTCCAAGGCATCCAGCAGGGGTGGGAGCATGCGCCGGTAATGCCCGCTGTAGGAGGCGCGTAAGATGGTGTAGACATGACGCCGGTAGGTGGGACCATGCGCCCGATATTCTTTCACCAGATCGGACAGGGTCTGCTCACTCACCACCGGATAGAGGACCTCTTTGACGACGCCCTCGGGGTGATCCAAGGCGGCGGCCGCCATTTTGAAGAGGATGGTGGTCTTCCCATGCACCTTCTGGAGATCGCCCACCAACTCCTCCACCACGTTTTTCTCGGCCCGCACGGAGATGCGGTGCACAATCTGGATCAGCAGGTCCACCAGCCCATCAATGATCTCCTGTCGCCGCTGCCAACAGAAGGCGGCGAGTAAGGTGTAGCGAAGGGGCGCGGGGTGGAGCCGCATCTCCCGGGGCGGCTCGGCCGCCGCACGGAGCCGATACTGGCGGAGGATGGGGGGCTGGATCGCGGCAAAAAGGTCGTCAGGTAACGCCAGGGCCTCAATCTGGCGCAGCTTCTCCAACTCACGCAGTACACTCTTCAGACTGACGCGCCCTGGATCGGTCTTGAGCACACTGAATATGGTACTACGCCAGTCCGCGCCTTCTTCGGCCTCATGCTCGTCGTTGGCGAGCGACGAATCGATCAGGGCATCCAACGCTTGCCGGGTACTTGGCAACAGTTTGGCCACGGTCCCCTCATAGATCGCCGCCTCGTGCGTGCGAAGCGCGGAACGCACCAGGCGATCAATCCGTCCCGCGCTGGGCGGCTCAATCTGTCGACTCCGATACCACCCGCATACGGCGTCCTGCAGATGGCGCAGAGGGTGATCCCACGGCACGACCTCCTCATGTCGCCACGGCTCGACGGCCTTGAAGTCCTCGGCCGTCGCAGGGCGTATACCCAGTGCGGTGCGCAGGTGCCCCCGGTAGCGTTTCCCCGTCCGGCCCTGCCAAGCGTACGCCGCGATGACGTTGGGCTCGACATCGAGCTGTTTCGCCATGTAGGTGAGGGCTGCAGCCGGAATGTCTCTGCCCGACGACGGAAAGGAGCCTTCGAGCTGGAAAAACTTCAGGGAGGCTGCGACGCCAAGACGACTGCTGGTATCGCGTTGCGGGAGGAGTTTCAACTCGTCTGAGGAAAACGACCAGTAGGTTTCGAGTTCATGCTCATTCCAGTGCCGTTGCATCGATTCCACCTCCATTGCAGGATGAAAGGGTGCTGTAAACAACGGTCACGCATTATAGGGCTTTGAAGTCCCTCGGTTTGAGTGGTGGCAGGGCAATGAGGTGGGCATGCGTCAAGTGGCACCGGATGACAGCTTCTCTATATTAAGGCCAGATAGTGGCTACTCTGAAGGAGTTGGCCCAGAAGGTGAAGCTCAAAGCGTATCGCAAAAGTTCCCGAGGACCGAAGAAGCCCCGTCCGAAACGCGAAGGGACCACCAAGACATCACATGTCTCGACCGCCAAACTACTCAGGAGTCGGAAAGTCAATGCAGCGACACCTTAACAGGGCTGGCCAAGAGTGTAAGGCGGCATGTTCGCTGTCGTTCAGTTTTGGTGTTACGTGATTGTTAGCATGTTGGCCAAGTTCGTCAAGGAGCGGCCGTTTGGTGGTGGGCAGCGCCAAGAAGGCTTGCCGACGCGGCCGGCTTCCGATGGCTTCTCAAACGCACGTAGAGGGGTCTAGGACGCGTTTTCTGTCCTGCTGGCGGCCATTCCCTACCCTAGGCGCTTCCCCCCGCGTCCTGGTGTCCGCTAGGCCGGTGAGTAGCCCAAACGAACAACCCATCTCCACAACGTCGAGGATGATCGCCTAGGCGCGGGGTCTTCTTGCCAGGGCCGTCCGTGTTCCTGTGCTGGTGCGAGCGCGGATAGCGCGAAGGATAAGCGGTAAGGGTGTCTCGCACCCCGCTTTCATCATTTGGGTTCTAAATATCCCTGGGGTAGGCGACCGTCAGGTCGCCGTAGGGGGCTTGGCCCCCTGATGAAAATGATCATGCTGGCGCAAAGCGCCAGCATTCCTTATGCGCCTTATAGGGTTTTGGGGAGTCTGAGGGGCGCAGCCCGTTCAGGAAGATAGCCTGCCTGGAAGGCCGAGTGGAGCGTAGCGTAGCGAGTTCCTTTAGGAGCCCTTGGAGGTTTTCCACACCTCGCCTTGTGTTATAACTTCGTTATAATAAGTGTTAGTGTAGTGTTACGGCACGCCGTGGAAATTCTTCGTCCAATAAAATCAATTATTTAACTACTGTTTTTGTACCCCGTGCGTTTGCAGAACCCCGAACGACCGTTTGCAGAACCCCGAACGACCGTTTGCAGAACCCCGAACGACCGTTTGCAGAACCCCGAACGACTGTTTTTGAGTTGTTCACAGGCTTGCGTTTGCAAAATCACGATATTATCATCGCGTTTGCGAAATCACGAACCTAGTACAAAGATGGGGTGGGGGCTATGCAAGACGCACTTCTTCCTGTGCGGCACCCAGATGCTGATTTTTTCATCGCGGATGTTTTTGATGCCATTCCGTTTAAGTGTGATCGGCACACGATGGAACACCCATTCTTTGCTCTCTCCACAAAGAAAGATATTCGCTCCATCAAATATGAACGGGACGGAGTCAAGATTACCCTAAGCCCTTCGGCGGAATATGGCCTGCCGACGATGATGGACAAGGATATCTTGCTTTTTGTTGGCTCGCTGCTCATGCGTGAAATCAACGCGGGACGCCTTCCGCCCAAGACAGTACGCTTCTCGGCGCATGATCTCATGGTCACCACTAATCGCGATACCAGTGGTGACGGCTACAGACTACTAAAAAACGCCTTTGAGCGGGTCACAGGGTGCCTAGTCACGACCAGCATTAAAACCAAGGACTACGAAGGCAGTGGAGGCTTTCATATCCTCGAAAAATACTATGTTGTGAAAGGCAGTCGGGACGGTAGCCGCATGGTGCAAGTGGAAGTCACAGTCTCGGACTGGTTTTACAACGCGCTTATTGGCAAGGAAGTGCTGACCATCAACCGCGATTATTTCCGGCTGCGGAAGCCCTTGGAACGGCGGCTGTATGAGTTGGCGCGGAAGCATTGCGGCAGACAGGCAGAATGGCAGATCGGGCTTGAGGCGTTGCGAGTCAAATGCGGGGCGATGTCACCCTTACGGTATTTTCGCTTTCAAATTCGGGACATTATCCATCCGAAGCCAAAGCAGGAGCAGGAACAAGAGCGAGAGGCGGACACCATGCCCTCGCCGCATTTCCCCGACTACCAGATGACGCTCGATGACAAGGACGTGGTCACCTTTAAGAACCGCTATCATCTAGTGTTGGCGTCATTACAGAGTGCCGCCATGCCGGCAACGCCGGGCACGCCCTCAGTGCGCGAGACCTTGACGCGCGCGACCATTAGCAGGGGCAGGCGGTTGGTGGAAGACGCGAGAACGGGATGGGAATACGGGGCGATTATTGACCAGTTCGTGCAAGCGGTGGAAAACGGCTTTACGGCGCGTAACCTGAACGCGGCCTTTCTTGGCTTCGTGCGGAAGAAAGTCGCGCAGTATCCCTAGCGTCGTCGGGCTTGCCCTGCTGGCAGGATAGTGGCAGGCTCGTCGTGCGGTACAGGCTGGGAAGCCGATGACCGCCCGAAGTAATGTAGCAGTATTTAGACTTGGCAAAGCCGCTCTTGGCGTAATCCAGTGGGCGGCTTTGTTGCGTCTAGGGTTCTGCGCTGGGTGGGGCAGGGTGGCAAGCAGAAAACCGGCTTTTGCTGGCGGGGGCTGACTCAACATCTTGTGCCCTCTCTCAGCGCGTGTTGTCTGATAAGTGCCATTATGACAACCGCCTACAAACACACGCCAAGCACACAACGCCGCGCGCAAGCAAACGGCCGTGCCTTACTTACCGCACGCAGTCTTCAAACCCTCTTCCCTGGCCGTGATTACTTCAACACGGCGCAAAGCACCGCCTCAGCCGGACACAAGATATAGAAACTGGAGCGCGTCAAAACATCACGCTTTGACGGGGCGGGGCTTAGTGCGGAGCGGCGGTCAAGGCGCGGTGTACGCCTTCGGGATCGTGGGCAATAACCTTGAGGTACGCCCGTGCCGGTTGGTCTGGCTCGCTGCGGCCTTGTTCCCAATCCCGCAGCGTACCAAGGGGGATATGGTAACGGGCGGCAAATTCTTCCTGCGTCAAGCCAAGGGCACGGCGTAAGGTTTTTGCGCGTGGTACGGGTTTCATGCGCGCAAAGTCGGCCTCTGTGAGGGGCTGTGCGTCGGGGTCGCGCAAGGCGGCTGCCGTAATGGCCTCGTCGCTACGGGGGGCGGGTGGTTTGACGGTCACGGCTTCCTCGATGCCGTCCGCTGCGACCCGCACCAGAGTGCCGTTATCCTGCATTTTGACGAAAGTAGTGGTGGTATTCATGTCGGGTTGCTCGTCGTGCTGAAATAATGCGGATGTGCTCTCCGCGCTCTGTATAGACGACAGTGAGTAACTGGCCGCCTATCATACCAAGCACAATGCTGCGTTCCTCGCCGTAATCTTCACGGTCATCGATCCACTCAACCGCAAACGGGTCACGGAACGCAACGGCAGCCTGTTCAAATGTCACGCCGTCATGGTCACGAATATTGCGCGCGGCTTTGTCATCATCCCATTCAAATATCAGGCTCATACACTACTGGTTATCAGTAGATATGTCAACTGTCCAGCAAAAACCGTATAAGACACAAGAAACCCTATAAACCTTGCTCATCCCTGCTGATTCCCCTGCAACGGCCGCAGCAAGCGCAGCCAGCCGCGGCGTAGGGCTGGCCGGTTGCCCTTAATATAGAGAAGCTGTCATCCGGTGCCACTTCCGCCTTCGTAAGTCCTCGCCTTGTAGCCCCACCAGCCTACTCCGGTGGGACTGTCCCGTGTTCGTGGCGGTCAATCGGTCCAGAAATCGTGAAAGCGCTGTGGCGTCAATTCGGTATAACGCACGGTATGC
>JABFSC010000648.1 GCA_013140885.1 Deltaproteobacteria bacterium
TCTATAAGAAACCTGGTCAGTTTTACCACCCCGGCCTTCTTCTCCCTCGCGACCAGCGCGGCGTGGGCGGCGGAAGGTGGACACGGAGGCGGCTGGGGGCTTGGCGGGTTGTTTTTTTCGACGGTCAACTTTGTGATCTTCGCCGCGATCTTGCGCAAGTATGCGCTGCCCGCCGTGCGGGACACGATCCGACAACGCCGCGACAAGATTGTCCAGGCCCTCAACGAGGCGAAACGCGCCAAAGAAGAAGCCGAAGCGTTACGGGCGGAATATGAGCACAAGCTCGCGGGGCTCGCGTCGGAACAGCAACGGCTGCAATCCCAAGCCTTGGAAGCCGCCGAACGCGAGAAGAGTCGGATATTAGCGGAAGCCAGCCGCGCCGCTGAACGGATGCAAATCGAAGCGCGGCAGATCGCGCAACGTGAATTAGGCGAAGCCCGTCGGGTGTTACGCCAGGAAGTCTCCGAACAAGCGGTTCGGCTCGCGACGGAAATGGTCACCGCCCGCCTGAATCAGAACGATCAACGCCGGTTCGTACAAAACCTGGTCACCGAGGTCAACAATGCCGCAAACTCCAGCCGCTAGACGATACGCCAAAGCGCTCTTGGAACTCGCGAAAGAGCAAAAGACGCAGGAACAGATCGGACAAGAGCTTTCGCACATCGCCGCCGCGCTGGCCGAGCCCGAAATCGCCCAGATGCTGACGCGCCAAGCACCGTCCGCGAAAGGCGGCAAGGAGCTTGTCAAACAACTGGTGACTTCCGTCTCGCTCCATCCGCTGCTCGTCAGTTTCCTGGGCGTGTTGGCGGAGAATGATCGCATGAGTTCGCTCATCGACATCAGCGAGACCTATCACATCTTGTTAGAACAGGCGCTGGGGAGAATCCGCATCCAGATTCGCTCGGCGGCGCAGCTTTCCAAAAAAGAGCTGCAATCCGTGATCGAGGCGTTTGGCAAGCTGACGAAGAAAACGGTCATCCCCACTGTCGAGGTGGACCCCGATCTCCTGGGCGGCGTCGTTGTCACCATCGGTGGGCAAGTGTATGACGCCAGCCTGAAGTCCCAAATCCGTCGCATGGGAGAGGCTCTCGCCCAACAAGAGTAATGGCGGCGGACCGTAAGCAAAACAATCGCCCGAAGAAGAGTACGCGAGTTCTCAAAGAGGACCCGCCTAGACCAAGTGCGGTGAGTACAGAGAAACACGAGGACGCAATGGAATTGAAAGCTTCCGAGATTAGCGAAATTATCAAGCGCCAGATTCAGGGCTATGACAAGCAAGTGGAACTGCGAGAGACCGGCACGGTGCTCTCGGCCGGTGACGGGATCGCCCGTATTCATGGGCTTGATCGCGTGGCCTCTGGTGAGTTGCTGCTGTTTCCTCACGACATTTACGGCCTCGCCCTCAACCTCGAAGAGGACAACGTGGGCGCCGCCGTCTTTGGCGAAGTCCAAGCGATTCGCGAAGGCGATGAAGTGCGCCGCACTGGCCGCATCGCCGAAGTGCCAGTGGGCGAGGCGTTGCTCGGACGGGTGGTGAACGCCCTCGGACAGCCGGTGGATGGCAAAGGGCCCATCGCCACGACAGAGACCCGGCGGATTGAGGTCAAAGCCCCCGGCATCGTCCTGCGTCAGCCGGTCAAGCAGCCGCTGCAAACGGGCATCAAAGCGGTCGATTCCATGATCCCCATTGGCCGCGGACAACGCGAGCTGATTATCGGTGACCGGCAAACCGGCAAGACCGCGCTCATCATTGATACCATCATCAATCAAAAAGGTGGGGACGTGCAGTGTTTCTACGTCGCCATCGGGCAGAAGCGCTCGACGGTCGCGCAAGTGGTCGAACGGCTCGCGCGCGCTGGGGCGATGGAGTACACCACGGTCATCGCCGCCACCGCCTCGGAAGCCGCGCCTCTGCAATTCATCGCTCCGTACGCGGGCTGCGCGATGGGCGAGTATTTCCGCGATAACGGTAAGCACGCCCTGGTTGCTTACGATGACCTCTCCAAGCATGCGGTCGCCTACCGACAATTGTCGTTGTTGCTACGTCGTCCGCCGGGACGGGAAGCGTTCCCTGGCGACGTGTTCTATCTCCATTCTCGGTTATTGGAACGCGCCGCCAAGATGAGCGAGGCGCAAGGTGGTGGGTCGCTGACCGCACTGCCGGTGATTGAAACCCAATCTGGCGACGTGTCCGCGTACATCCCGACCAACGTCATCTCGATTACCGACGGCCAAATCTATCTAGAAAGCGACTTGTTCTACGCCGGTGTGCGTCCGGCGGTGAACGTGGGTATCTCGGTGTCGCGCGTCGGCGGGTCGGCGCAGATCAAGGCGATGCGGCAAGTCGCCGGTTCGCTGCGTCTCGACCTCGCGCAGTATCGTGAAATGGCCGCGTTCGCGCAGTTTGGCTCGGACCTTGATGCCACGACGCAAAAGCTCTTGTCGCGCGGCTCGCGGCTCGTCGAGATGCTCAAACAGGGGCAGTATCAACCGCTCTCGACGGAACGACAGGTGATGACGATTTACGCGGGCACCAACGGATACGTGGACCACATCCCGGAAAGCGCGTTGAAGAAATATGAGATGGAGATGCACCGTTTTGTCGAGACCCAGCATCCTGAAGTGTTCGAGGACATCCGCACTAAGCGGGAGCTGACCGATGAGGTGAAGGCGAAGATGAACACGGCGCTCAAGGCATTTAACGAAGGCTTCACGGCGTAAACGTCATGGCAACGCTTAAAGCAATTCGTCGGCGCGTCTCGTCGGTACGGAACATCCAGCAGATCACTAAGGCCATGAAAATGGTCTCGGCGGCGCGGTTGCGGCGCGCGCAAGAAGCGGCCATCGCCGCGCGTCCGTATGCCGAGAAGCTGGAAGCCGTCCTGCAAAACTTGGCCACGCAAGGGCAATCGCTGTCGCACCCGCTGCTCACGGAGCGGGAAGAACAGAATATCGACTTGCTCTTGGTGACCGCCGACCGTGGTCTCTGCGGTGGGTTTAACTCCAACTTGGTACGCGCGGCGGAAGCCTTCATCCGCTCGCATCCCAATCAGAAAGTCACCCTCACGATCGTGGGGCGACGCGGGTACGACTACTTCAAGCGGCGGCCCGTGCAGATCGGTGACTACCACATCAATTTGTTTGGCAAGCTGACGCCGGCGTTGGCCAATGAAATCGGTACGCGCCTGAGTCAGCGCTTCATCAACGGCGAAACCGATGGCGTGTATGTGTCGTACGCGCGGTTTCGCTCGGCGTTGGTGCAGGTGCCGACGATTGACCACATGCTGCCCATCATTCCGAAGGAACGGGCGTCGGACGCCGCGGCGTCAAGCGAGTATTTGTACGAGCCGCAGCCACAAGAGTTGTTGGAAAGTTTGCTCACACGCTATATCGACATGCTGATTTACCGCGCCATGCTCGAATCGGTCGCCAGCGAGCACGGCGCGCGCATGACGGCGATGGACAACGCGACCAATAACGCGGTCGAGATGATTGACCGGCTCACGCTCGACATGAACCGCGCGCGCCAGGCGGGCATCACCCGCGAGTTGCTCGAAATCGTCTCTACCAGTGAATCATTGAAAGGCTAGGAGAGAATTCTCATGAATGTTGGAAAGATCACCCAGGTGCTCGGAGCCGTCGTGGACGTTGAATTTTCCGAGGGCTCCCTGCCCCCCATCTATAACGCGCTCCAGGTCACCAATACCACCATTAGTGATAAAGAGTGGAACCTCGTGCTGGAGGTCGCTCAACATCTGGGAGAAAACACCGTCCGCTGTATCTCCATGGATAGCGCCGAGGGGCTCGTGCGCGGCTCCGCGGTGCGTGACACGGGCAACGTGATTACCGTGCCGGTGGGCGAAGAGACGCTCGGTCGCATTCTCAACGTCGTTGGTGAGCCAGTCGATGAAGGGGTGTCACTCGCGCACGTCAAACGCTCGCCCATCCATCGACCCGCGCCCGCGTTCGATGACCAATCCACCGAGGTCAAGATTCTTGAGACCGGCATCAAGGTGGTGGACCTGTTGGCCCCGTATCCGTTGGGCGGCAAGATTGGCCTCTTCGGCGGAGCCGGCGTGGGTAAGACGGTTATTCTCATGGAGTTGATCAACAACATCGCCACGCAGCATGGTGGCTACTCGGTGTTTGGTGGCGTTGGCGAGCGCACCCGTGAAGGGAACGACTTGTGGCTGGAGATGAAGGAGTCGGGCGTTATCAACAAGACCGCGCTGGTGTACGGCCAGATGAACGAACCACCGGGCGCGCGCGCACGGGTGGCGTTGTCGGCTCTTACTCTTGCTGAGCATTTCCGCGATGTCGAGCACAAGGACGTGTTGCTGTTCATTGATAACATCTTCCGTTTCGTGCAGGCCAACTCGGAAGTGTCCACGCTGTTGGGACGCATCCCGTCAGCCGTGGGATACCAGCCGACGCTGTCCACGGACGTGGGTGACCTGCAAGAGCGCATCACCTCAACCAAGAACGGTTCGATCACCTCGGTGCAAGCGATTTACGTCCCCGCCGATGACTTGACCGACCCGGCACCGGCGACAACGTTCGCCCATCTTGACGCGACGACGGTGTTGTCGCGGCAGATCGCGGAACTGGGTATTTATCCGGCGGTGGACCCCTTGGATTCGACTTCGCGGATGCTGGACCCAAACATCATTGGCGAGGAGCACTATCAGGTTGCGCGGCGGGTGCAAGAAATCCTGCAACGGTACAAGGACCTGCAAGACATCATCGCGATTCTGGGAATCGACGAATTATCGGAAGACGACAAGATCGTGGTGGCGCGGGCGCGCAAAGTGCAACGGTTCTTGTCGCAACCGTTCCACGTCGCCGAGCAGTTCACTAACATCAAGGGTGAATACGTGAAAGTGAAAGACACGATTCGCAGCTTCAAGGAGTTGGTGGAAGGCAAATACGACGATCTCCCGGAGCAAGCGTTCTACCTGGTGGGCACGATCGAGAGCGCGGTGGAAAAAGCGCAACGGCTGGCGGCGTAAGGCAGTTCGGAGTTTAAGAGAGTTCGGAGTTCGGAGTTCAAGGCAGTTCGGAGTTGAAAATTCTCAACCCTGGACAGCTCTAGACTCCGAACTCCAAACTGTCCCCGACTCCGAACTCCGAACTCTCTTAAACTCCGAACTGTTTTCAGACTCCGAACTATTTTATGGCAGACATTCTTCGCCTTCGAATTGTCACTCCGGAACGTCAGCTTCTTGATGAGGAAGTGGACGAGATTACCGCGCCTGGCACTGTCGGTGAATTTGGGGTGCTTCCCAGTCACGTGACGTTTCTGTCGTCGCTTCAGCCGGGACGGTTACTGTATAAACAACGCGGCCAAACGCGGACTCTGGTGATCGGTGGTGGATTCGCCGAGGTCTCAGATAACGTGGTCACCGTGCTGGCCGATAGCGCGGAATTCGCGAACGAGATCGACGCCGACCGCGCCAGGGCAGCCCTGCAAAAAGCCGAAACCGAACTGAAGTCACTCGACGTGACCGACCCCGCCTTCGCGGCCACTAACGCCGCCCGCCTGCGCGCGCAAGCACGACTGGAAGTCGCTGGGGTGCAGCACTAGAACTTCATCCGTCCACTTCCAGCACAAGCCGAATCCCTTCCCATACTTGTCGGAGGAGGCGTGGTGAAAGCGTACCGATCTTTTCCTGAAGATACGCGCGATCAAGTGTTTGGATTTGTGTGACATTGACAACGCACGGCTTTGGTAAGTTGCCGTCTCCTTTGCGCAGACGAACGTTCCCTGGCAGAGCGGCATATCGCAGGTTCGAAGTGATCGCGACGACGACTACCGTGTTGAGCTGACTGCGATTCAAGCGATCATGCTGTAACACCAGAGCTGGACGACGCCCCCACGGTTCGGACCCTCGACCGGAAAAGGAAACCCAGTAGACATCTCCTTGATGGACTACCAGTTCTCTTTGGTCCATGTGCTCATCTGGATAAATTCGTCCGACGTTCGTTTCTGTTCCGCTCTCAGTGTTTTGTCGGCAAACAACGCATCAATCTGTGCGGTGATGTCTCGGTCCCGCTTGGCTCGTGCAACCCGAGAGAGAATCATGGCGATCAGGTGGCTACGCGACTCACCTCGGCGTTCCGCAAGTTGGTCCACGGTCGCGAGGACCTGTTCAGGCAAGGAAATAGCAATTTTCATCATACAACTCCAATCTGACGATCACGCAAAAACCGCCCGCACCGCGCACGTGAATCCCGGCAACCGGACCGCGTGAACCGTATCCGCGATGGTGTGGACCAGATCACTGACCCACCCGCCAGGTCCTAAGACTCGCTGTTCAACCGTTTGTTGTTTCGTGTCGATGAGCCACAACTCGCCAACGCCAAGAGCGGCGTAGGTATCGGCTTTGGTCGCGCGGTCATTCTCCAGCTCCCAAAATTCGGTGGTGTCCCTGTAACAGGGGGATGACATTCAATGGCGCGTTTTCCACAGGTATTTAGGCGTTTCAATCCAGTAAATAAGCACTTATCCCGGTTATAGGGACACTACCCAAAATTCTTCCAATGTGTACTGTTGAATCAGCGGTGAAGTCGTTGCCGCGAGTGTCATGATGTTTTGTCCTCAAAGTGAGCTAACGAAGAAATGAACGTACAAGCGATATCCCTTGTCCATTGACGGCTCATACTACGAACGTCACGCCTTTGGGAATCACGTCACCAGTATGAAAAACAAAGGTAACCGTGCCGGGGGTTTCGTGAATCTTGTGGCGACAGGCGCTGATCTCGTCGCGGTGGACACTATGGACTCTCACGATCCCTCGTGAGGGATGACCGTGTATATCCCATGCCGTTTCTTCAACCAACACCCAACGGTTAGGATACAGTTGAGTGATCCGCCTAAGAGTCTGTCCGAGAAGTTCTTGAATGAAAACAGGCCCCGTTGTGGTGCCCAAAAGTGGAGTGCACGAGCACGTGGCGTCATCGCTGTCGCAGATGCCCAATGATTTCGGGAACTGCACTCGCACTGCCACGGTTTTCGTTCAGCTGGCCCCCAGTTGGTTGATGTCGCGAAACCCTCGTAATCCCTCGTAAACTTCTCGGACAGACTCTCACGTTAAAGTTTGAGAATTCTATGATGCGAGACTCTCCAGCGAAAGGCAATTCCCCGACCAGGGAAAGGTAGTGCAATCGTCGCGGGCGGTTCTCGAATGCATGCCGCTCAGGAACGGCTAACCATAAAAGGTCAGCCGCTTTTCTTTACTCGTACTGATACTTCTTCTTCGCCGTGGTGGTCTTCTTCCGCTGCTTGAGGCGCTGGATTTCACGGCGTTGACGGCGGATTTCACGTCCCTGCGCGTCAATCTGCTGCTGTTGGGCGTATTGGCGATTCTCCATGCCGAGGAACTGGTCGCCGATCAGGCCACCCGTGAGTGCGCCTAACCCGCCACCAATGGCGGCACCAGGACCGGGCGCGCCAACTGCGGCGCCAATGATTGCCCCAGTCGCGGCTCCTAACCCGCCACCGACTAACGTGCTTTTTTCACGCGTGTTCAGGGGCTGAGAACAGCCAGTGAGAGCGATAACCAACGCAAGGACAATTCCCAACTGTAATCGTGACGTGTTCACAAAAGCTCCTTTTCCACGAACCTATTTCCCCCTCCTCTTACCTGAGAGTCGCAAGATAACAAAATTTTCCCCAGGTCTATTCTTGGACTTTCGCCTGGTCGTTCGTCACGCTACATTTCCCGCCTTATGAGTTGGCCCCAATCTCTTGCCTTGGCATTTGTCAGCGGCTGTCTGCTGGCGTTGGCGTTCCCTCCCATTGATCTGAGCCTCTATGCGTGGATCGCCTTCGTGCCGCTGTTGTGGTTGATCCGCGAACACACCCCCAAGCGCGCGTTCCTCCTGGGCTGGACCGCCGGCATGGGGTTCTACCTCTGCACCGTCTATTGGGTCGTCCATACCATCGGACTCTACAGCAACATTCCAACGCTGGTGGCCGTCGCCCCACTCTTGATGATGTGCGCCATCCTCGCGTCGTATACCGGGCTGTTCGCCGCCACCTTACGCTTTGCCCAGCAACGGAAAGTCGCCATCTTGTTCATCGGCCCGCCGCTGTGGGTCACCTGCGAATGGCTGCGCTCCTTTTTCTTCATCGGCTTCCCGTGGCTCAGCCTGGGCTATTCCCAGCACCCCCAGCTCAATCTCATCCAGTTCGTCGAATTCACCAGCGTCTATGGCCTGTCGGCGCTGGTGATGTTTGGCAATCTCACGCTCTTCACGTGCTGGAAAACCACCACTCGCCAACGCATGCAATTGTTGGCGACCGCGCTGCTTGTGATCTTCGGGCTCGCCGCCTGGGGCTCATGGCGACGCGCTCAGATTGCCGCGTTGCCGCCCGCGCATCATCTGCGGGTCGGACTCATTCAAGGCAATATCCCGCAAGACACCAAATGGCACCCCAATGCCGCGGAAGAGACCATGTCGCGCTATGAGCGACTCACACGCGAAGCCGTGGCACGCGGGGCGAATCTCGTCATCTGGCCAGAAACCGCGGCACCCTTTTATTTCCAGGCGGAAACCTTGCCCGACGCCGCTTATCGCGACCGACTCCTCAAGCTCGCCACCACGGTCAACACGCCGATTCTGTTCGGCAGTCCAGCCTTCAAGGTCAATGGCATACAGGATGTGACCCTGTTCAATCGCGCCTATCTGATGTCCGCCAACGGGGAGATCGTCGATTCGTATGACAAAATCCGCTTGGCTCCCTTTGGGGAATATATCCCGTTTCACAACATCCTCTTTTTTCTCGATAAACTGGTCGTTGGCATTGGCGACTTCGCCAGCGGCACCGAGCAGACCGTGTTCACACTCCCGCAAGCGCGGTTCAGTGTCCTCATTTGCTACGAAGGCATCTTTCCCAGTCTCGCGCGCGGGTTTGTCGAGCGCGGGGCGGAGTTGCTGGTCAATATCACGAATGATGCCTGGTTTGGTCGCAGCTCCGCGCCCTATCAACATCTGATGATGGAAGCGATGCGCGCGGTGGAAAACCGCGTGCCGCTGGTGCGCGCGGCCAATACCGGCTTTTCCGCCGTGGTCGACCTTGATGGCCGCGTGCGCACGCGCACCAATTTGTACGAAACCACGCTCATCGTGGAGGACCTCGCCTGGCCACAAGTTCGCAGCTTTTATGCGATGTACGGCGATGTCTTTGTCTGGCTCTGTGTCGTGAGCTGTGGCCTCATGCTAGGGTACTGCTATTTGCGCCGCCCATAGAGGGCAACTGGAGAATTGTTATGCTTACGAATGCCAAGGAACGAATCAGCGATTTACGCGCGCGCGTGGACACCCTCGGGAGGCGTCTTTGACATCGCCGGGAAGGAAGCTCGTGCCGCGGAACTGGAGACGTTAACTCTCTCGGAGACTTTCTGGAACGATCAAGAAAAAGCGCAAGCCGTGCTCAAGGAGCGCTCGCCGCTGGTGGAAACCATCACGCAATGGAAGACCTATCAACGCGGGCTGGATGACGTCGCGCTCTTCCTGGAAATGGCCGAGGCGGGAGATACCGAGGCCGAGGGCGAATGCGAGACGCAGCTCACCCAGCTTGAAAAAGAGGTCTCCCAGACCGAGCTGGAGCGCATGCTCAGTGGCGAACATGACGCGGGCAATGCGATCGTGAGCCTCCACCCCGGCGCGGGCGGCCTCGAAGCGCAGGACTGGGCGGAGATGCTCTTTCGTATGTATCTGCGCTGGGCGGAACGCAAAGGCTACAAGGCCGAAATCGTGGACTACCAGCCTGGTGACGGCGGTGGTCTCAAAAGCGTGACGTTCACCGTCGAAGGACTCTACGCCTACGGGTATCTCCATGCCGAGGCCGGGATTCATCGACTCGTGCGGATCTCGCCTTTTGATGCCAATGCGCGTCGGCATACGTCGTTTGCATCACTTTTTGTGTATCCAGAAGTCGAGGACGATGTGGAGATTGAAATTCGCACCGAGGACTTGCGAGTGGATACCTACCGTTCCAGTGGGGCCGGCGGCCAGCATGTCAATAAAACCGACTCGGCGGTGCGATTCACCCATCTGCCGACCGGAATCGTCGTCGCCTGTCAGAACGAACGCTCACAGCATAAGAATCGCGCCATGGCCATGAAAATCCTACGCGCGCGCCTCTATGAACTGGAGATGGAGAAGAAGAAGGAGAAGATGGACGATCTTCACAAGACGAAGAAAGAGAATGCGTGGGGCAGCCAAATCCGTTCGTATGTGCTGCACCCCTATCGGCTGGTCAAGGATCATCGCACGGGGGTTGAGGTCGGGAATACCGATGCGGTACTGGACGGCAGTATTGACTCCTTCATTGAAGCGTATTTACTGCAAAGCATTGCCGCCTAACTGAGAGAGTGTGGCGAGTGGTCAGTTCGGCGAAGAGGCCATGATGGAAGAAGAACAGCTCAACGACCTGCAAGAACAGCCTCCAGAGGAAGTCGGTCAGGAGCCGATCTCGCTTTTGCTGAAACGTCGTCGCGAAGCGAAAGGGCTGTCGCTGCAAGCCACGGCGGCGGCCACTCGTGTCCCCCTCCGGTATTTGCGGCATATCGAGGGGGATGGCCCCCCAGATCTCTTATCCGATGAATTGTATCTCGTACCCTTCCTGCGCACCTACGCCACCTTTCTCGACCTTGATCCTTCGTCCGCGGTTGCCGAATTCGTGATCGCGGTGCGGCGCCGAGAAAACGCCGCACCGCTTCCTGGGCCAGCCCCGCGGCGTGCGCTGTCGCGCCGGTTGGTATTGTTGCTGTTGCTGTTGCTGGCTGGCGTTGGGCTGCTGGTGTTTTTCTGGATATCCGGTCAGCAGGGCTAAATCTCTTGGCAACCTCTTGAGAAGCAGCTAGACTCCACCCCTCTTCAGAGTTCCCCTGATGTCCCCGTGGGTACCTGGGAAGGAGGGAAAGCCATGAGCATCCTGACGATTGAGCAAATCCCAACATTAACTGATCCCGTTTTGATCGTGGCGTTCGCGGGTTGGAACGACGCGGGCGGAGCCGCCACCCATGCCGCGCAATTTCTCGTTCAACAATTACGCGCTCCCCGGTTCGCGAGCATTGATCCCGAAGAGTTCTACAACTTTAGCGAGACCCGCCCGCACGTGCGTCTGCGTGATGGGCTGTATCGCGAAATCACCTGGCCGGCCAACGATTTCTTCGCCAGCAGCGCCTCCGTCCTGCCGCAGAGCTTGGTGATTGGTATCGGTATCGAACCCCAGCTCAAATGGAAAACCTACTCCGCCGCGATTCTCGACCTCGCCAAACAATGTGGCGTGAAGCTCGTCCTCACACTTGGTGCGTTGCTGGCCGATGTCGCCTACTCTCGCCCGGTGCGCGTCGCGGGGTTCGCGAGCGATCCGTCCCTGGCGGCGCGGTTGCAACTGACGTCCTCACGCTATGAAGGACCCACGGGTATTGTCGGCGTCTTTAATGACGCCTGTCGGCGCGCGGGCATCACCTCGGCGAGCTTTTGGGCCAATGTGCCGCACTATATTTCAGCGTCCCCAAACCCGAAGGCCGCGCTCGCGCTCATCACCCGAGTCGAAACATTCCTCCACTTCACGATTGATACCACCGAATTGAAGAATCAAGCCTTCGCTTTCGACGCCAAAGTATCGCAAGCCATCGCCGAGAATCCGCAGATGGCCGCGTATGTGCGCCAACTGGAGGCGCGCGACCAAGAAGAGAGTTTCGATGTCGAACCGGCGAGCGCCTCCCCACCCAAAGGCAACGGCGGCGGCAACGGTCACGCCAACGGCAAGGACATGGAAGAAGAACTGCAACGGTTCTTGCGGCAGCGCAAGGACCGTAAGGATGATGAATAGCCCATCCATAAGAAAGTGCGTCACGAGAACTCAATGAAGAAAACCGTCTATATGGTCAACCTCGGCTGTCCCAAGAATCTGGTGGACGGCGAGGTCATGCTTGGCTTACTCGCCCGCGAGGGCTACACCATCAGCCTCGACCCGGAGCTAGCCGGGGTATTGATGGTCAACACGTGCAGCTTCATTAACGAAGCAAAAGAAGAATCCATCGCGGCGATTCTCGACCTCGCGCGCTACAAAGAACAGTCCGCCAACAAGCAGCTCATTGTCACTGGCTGTTTATCGCAACGCTATGGACACGAATTGCGTGAGTCGCTCCCAGAAGTGGACGTCTTTGTTGGCACCGGCGAGTTTCTGCGGATCGCCGACATTCTCAAGCAAAAACGCGCCCTGCTGGATGGTCCCACGACGTACATCGGAGCGTCACACATCCTGCCGGACCACGAGACCCCGCGGATCGCGTCCACGCCGTTTTACACCGCCTATCTCAAGATCGCGGAAGGCTGTAACCACAAGTGCGCCTTTTGCATCATTCCCAAGATCAGAGGACTGCAAGAAAGCCGCCCGATTGATTCGCTGGTCACCGAAGCCGCGATGCTCGCGGCCCAGGGTGTCAAGGAACTGAACCTGATTGCCCAAGACCTAACCGCGTATGGTCGCGAACGACGTGACGGCACCACGCTCCTGGCGCTCCTGCGCGCGTTGAGTGCCGTTGAGGGCATCGCGTGGATTCGCTTGCTGTATTGCTATCCCAATTATTTGGACGAGCCATTGCTGCGCTGCATCGCGGAAACCGCGAACGTGTGTCCCTACATCGACATGCCGCTGCAACACATTAGTGACCGAATGCTGCGCGCCATGCGTCGCGAGAAAAGCGGCGATGGTGTCCGTCGCCTCCTCGAACGCATCCGGGCTCATATTCCTGGCGTTGTCTTACGCACCTCGTTCATTGTTGGCTTTCCAGGCGAAGAAGAGGAGGATTTTCAGCAACTGCTCGACTTCGTGGATGAAGCACAAATCGATCATGTCGGCGTGTTCCGTTACTCCCAAGAAGAGGGTACGACGGCGGGCACGTTGCCGAACCAAGTGCCGGACGGAGTGAAGCAGGAACGCTGGCAACGGTTGATGGAACGGCAAGCCGTGGTGGTGCGTCGCAAGAACCTCGCATTGATTGGGAGTGAGCAGCACGTGCTCGTGTGTGGGCACGATGATCGTGGGCGCTTGTGGGGCCGCACCGCCGGGCAAGCGCCGGATATTGACGGCATTGTGTACTTGAGCCGCGCCGCCGCCGAGATCGGGGACATCATTCCCGTGCGTATTCAGTCGGCCACTGGGTACGACCTGCGCGCCACGCCATTGCGGACGCCCGAAATAAAATGGGAAAAACCGATTGACTTCGCGGACAGCCGCCTCTAATGTCCTCTATCACTTTTTTGGAAATAAGGAGCTGGGTATGCGGAAGGCATTCCTGAAGAAAGCGCAAGGCACCCTCACCACCTGGAAAGACCAGGTCCTCAAACAGCTCAACGCCGAGGTGAAAGAGGGTCGAGAAGCCGCTCTCGACGAGGGAATGGACACCTACGACTTGGCGAGCGAAGAGCGGTCCCGTGAAATCAACCTGATCCTCAGCGACCGAGATCGCGAGAAGTTACTGGCGATTGAAGAAGCGCTGGATCGGATTCGCAACGGCTCCTACGGCATGTGCGACATGTGCGAAGAGGAGATCGCCACGGAGCGGCTAGAGGCGTTGCCATTCACGCGCCTGTGCGTCTCTTGTCAAAGCGATCTCGAAAAAGAGGCCAAGCAACATCGGCGCGGCGATGAAGACCGAGGCCAGCGCCGCACTAGTCTGGTCGATCTTGATGATGATAACCTCTAGTCAGCGTTCAGCTCTCAGCTCTCAGCTCTCAGCTCTCAGCGTTCAGCCGTTAGCCAAAACAGAAAACAGCGAAGATTTCGCCTCACTGCTCACGCGCGTTAGCTTCGTAGGATGGGGCGAGACCCACCCTACACACTCCTAAAGTTCCCTCTCCCGGCTGGGAGAGGGCTAGGGTGAGGGGGATCAAGTGATCTTCCTTATGGCCCTCACCCAACCAATCCGCACCCAGCTCCACGCCCTGTTCACCGCCGCCGTCGCGGCGGTTGATCCTCGCACCTTGATCGCGCGGGCAATTTCAGTAGACCACGACTATTTGCTAGTCCACTCTTACGAATCGGAGGCCCGGACTTTCTCATTCCCCTTGCCGGACCGGGTCTTCATTCTCGGCGCTGGGAAAGGGGCTGGCCTGCTTGCGCAGGGACTTGAGGCCGTGTTGGGCGCGCGCGTTCGTGGCGGAGCCGTGGTGATTCCCACTGGCGTTTCGGTGGATACACAACGTGTGACGCTCGTGCATGGCGAACATCCGCTCCCAGGGCCAGGGAGCGTGAGTGGCGCGGAACACATCCGAGCTTTGCTGACGCGCGTGCAGCCGTACGATCTGTTGTGTTTCTGCCTCACCGGCGGGGCTTCAAGCCTGCTTGTCAGTCCAGCCGTTGGCCTCTCGCTCGCCGACAAACTCGCCGTCAATCGCTTGTTGCTGGCTTGTGGAGCCGACATTCACGAACTCAACACCGTGCGGAAACATCTCTCCCAGATCAAAGGCGGCCATTTCGCTCGCCTCGCTTTTCCGACCCCGCTGGTCAGTTTTATTTTGTCCGATGTCATTGATGATGACCTGAGTACCATTGGCTCTGGCCCGACCGTGCCGGATGCCAGCACTTTCCAAGATGCTTGGAGTATTCTCGAGCGGTACCGGTTGCTTGAACAGGTGCCCACCTCGGTGCGTGCCCATCTTGCCGCCGGGTGTGGTGGCATGCAGCCGGAAACCCCAAAGCCGGGGGACGCGGTGTTCGCGCAGGTGCGCAATTTTCTGCTGGGTTCCAACCGGATCGCCCTTGCCGCCGCAGCCGTCACCGCCAAGGCCGGGGGATTACGCCCGGTCGTGCTCCCGCGCCCGCTGATTGGTGATACCACCGACGCTGCTCGACAATTCGCCGCCGAGCTGCGCCATCAGCTCGGTACTATCCGGGACCCCGTCTGTGTCCTTGCCGGGGGCGAAACGACCGTTCGACTGACTGGGCAGGGCAAAGGGGGAAGGAATCAAGAGTTTGCCCTGGTCGTCGCGCAAGAACTTGCAGGCGAAGATCGTTGGACTTTACTCAGCGCTGGCACGGATGGCATCGATGGGCCAACTGACGCCGCTGGGGCCTTCGTCGATGGACACACCGTGCCCCGCGCTCAGGCGCATGGTCTCGACCCCGTGCGGATCTTGGCCGAGAATGATTCGTACCGGCTGTTCACGACGCTGGGAGACCTGTTTTCACCCGGTCCGACTGGCACTAATGTGATGGACCTCAAAATCGCGCTCCTCTTCCCGTCGGAGGTCTCGCTCCCGGCTGGGTAATGGCATTACGGGAGCGAGTTCTGAAAGTTCCCGCTCCCGGCTGGGGGGAGTCCTCAGTCACGAGCATTTTGTCTGTTCCAGGTTCGTCGTGCCCGCGCAGGCGGTCACCCCCTCCGACTCATCCGCACTCCCAAATCCGCAATCCGCAATCCCCAATCGGCAGCTTAGGTGAAGCCTGCGCGTAAATCGGTCGGGGGTAGCAGAGCAGCAAAAGGCTCTGCAAACTCTGGGGTCTATGGCTACCAACCTCAACCCCAGCTCCCCCGACGCACTGCTCAAGATAGTCGAGCAGGTTAAAGAATACTTACGTTTCGCTCATTTTGATCGGAGATTGAGAAAATGGGATAACCTCAGCGGATGCCAAATACTGCTGAGAATTGCCCGGTTATAAATGAACGAGTAGACGATCTGCCTTTGTTGCTCGCGCAGTTGAAAGAAATGCGCGTTCCGGAACTACTCAATGAAGCGTTTCCCACCCACGGGAACTGGCGGGGCTTGAGTCTGGGGCATGTGGTGACGGTCTGGCTGACCTTCATCCTGTCCGAGAGCAATCACCGCTTGAGCCATCTGCGGCCCTGGGCGGCTGGCCGCTTGCAGACCTTGCGCGTGGCGTTGGGCGTCGAGGTGGTCGAGACGGACTTCACCGACGACCGGCTGGCGCAGGCGCTGGAGTATTTGAGTGCGAATGAGAAGTGGCAGCACTTTGAAGACCCTCTCAATCGCCACCTGCTGCGCATCTATGATTTGACGGGGGGGACTGTGCGCCTCGACAGTACGACGGCCCAATCGTATGGCGAAGTCAGTGTCGACGGGTTGTTGCGCTTCGGTCACAGCAAGGATCATCGTCCCGATCTGCCGCAAATAAAAATTAGCGTTTCCACGCTTGATCCCTTGGGACTGCCGCTGACGGCGACCATCGTGAGCGGCGACAAAGCCGATGATCCGCTCTACGTGCCAGAGATTGAGCGAGTGCGGGCGACCTTGCAACGCCGGGGGCTGCTCTACGTCGGCGACAGCAAAATGGCGGCGCTCGCCACGCGGGTCCACCTGGCGGCGGGCGGCGATTCTTATCTGTGCCCGTTGCCGGCCACGCAGATCCCGGCGGCCCACTTGGCGGAGGTCGTGGCCCCCGTGGTGAGTGGGGCGATCAAAGCGCAAGCGATTAAGCGGCGCAATGACGAGACCGGGCGCTGGGAGAAGATCGCCCAGGGCTATGAATACCCCGTGACAATTGAGGCGGACCACGACGGGCAGCGCGTCCAGTATGTGGAGCGGCGGCTGGTCGTCTGTTCGTTGGCGTGGGCTAAGGCGCAAAAAAAGGGGCTCGCGCAACGCGTGAAAAAAGCGGCGGTGGAGATTACACGCCTCAATCAGAAGAAGCAGGGCAAGGTCCGCCCCAAAACGGTGGAGGCCTGGCAAACGACCGTAGCGCAGAAGCTGCACAAGTATCGGGTCGTGGGCCTGCTGGACGTGACCTACCGGGAGGACCAGCAAATGCGTGCGGTGCGGGCCTATAAAGAGCGCCCCGCGACCGTGCGGGTGGTGCCGACCTGGCAGGTGGAAGTCACCATTAACCGCACGGCCCTGGCGCAAGCGCAAGCGGTGCGGGGATGGCGCGGGTATGCGACCAACGCGCCGCAGGCGCAAGTGAGTCTGACCCAAGCGGTCCTGGCCTATCGCGGCGCGCCGGTGATTGAACGCGGGTTTCGGCGCTTGAAGGGCCCGTTGTCGCTGACCCCGCTGTATCTGACGACGACCGCGCGGCTGACGGGGCTGGTGCGGGTGCTGCTGATCGGGCTGCGGGTGTTGGGGCTCATTGAGTATAAAGCGCGGCGCGCCTTGGCCGTACGGGACGAGCAGCTCGCGGGCTTGACCAAAGGCCTGCCCAAAAAGGCCACGGCACGGCCGACGACCGAAACGTTGCTGCGCGCTTTCGAGGGGCTCACTTTGAGCTACCTCGGCGGGCAATGGTATCTGACACCGCTTAACGCGTTGCAAACTCGTATTCTGGACCTGCTCGACTTTAGCTCGGAAATTTATCATCGGTTGATTCCGCGCTTCTTAGAAACTCAAATGAAAATGAGCGAAACGTAAGGAATACTATGTGGACTCCCCTCAGCCACGACGGCGCGGCCGTCCCCGCACCTTCTCCGGTCAGGCTTTCCTGTTGCTATACTCAGTAGATCCAAATTTGGAGTGGTGCCAAGAGGGAGCAGGTTGAGTGGGCAGGTTGGCCCTACTCAGGTAAAATTGTGAGTGCGAGCAAACAATTCCCGGAGGACCAACCTATGCGAGATGCTATGCCGAACTTGAGCGCGGCGAAAGTCCTGGATCATACCCAGGAACTCTTAGAGAAACAGTTGCCGGGGTGTGGTTGCCATCCTGAGCAGAGAAGAGACTGCGGGAGGTTGAACACGGGGCAGAGCCATGCCATCGAAGAGGTGACAAACAACCGCGATGGAGGATACCCCGCAATGCAAATAGTGCTGGAGATACCTGAGGAACTCAAGGGAGTAGGCGAAGCGATCAAAACGATGGTTCACCAAGTGGAAGCGACGTGGCGGAGTACGCAGGGCGGACGCGCGGTGGAGTACGCGGCGATTGAGCAACAACTGGCGGCGGGGGCAGCGGCGATTGAGCGTGCCAGCCATCAAGTGGTGCTGCAGGGCTTGGATATGGACCACCCGCAGGTCGTGATCGCGGGTCAGGTCTATAGCCGGGTGGGCCGCTATGAAGCGAGCTACTACACGCTGGCAGGGCCGGTGCCGGTGACCCGGACGTTGTACCGGGAGCAGGGAGCGCGTAATGCCAAGACGGTCAATGCGGTGAGCTTGCGGTGTGGGGTAGTGGGCGAGGGGTGGCTACCGAGGACGGCCCAGGCGATGGCTCATCAACTCCAACACGGGACGTCGCGGGAAGCCGAACAGACGGCCCAGATCCTGGGGCGGTTACCCTACGCCCGGTCGAGTTTCGAGAGTGTGGGGCAGGAGGTGGGGCGGCAGTATACCGCGGTACGGACGGTCCTGGAGGAAGTCTTAATGGAAGAGTATGTCGTGCCTGCGGAAGTGGCGAGCGTGAGTGTGGCGTTGGATCGCGTGAGTGTCCCGATGGAGGAGGCGGTGGCCGCTGCCGAGCGCGCGGCGCAACCGAAAGGGCACAAACGCAAGGTTTGGCGGCAGTTTCGCATGGCCTACTGCGCCACCCTCACCCGGCATGACCACACCGGGGAAGCCCTGCAGACGCTGCGCTATGGGCGGATGCCGCAGGGAGACGTGGCCGAGTTGTGTGAGACCTTGGCGGAGGATGTACGGACGCTGTTACGCAAGCGTCCTGGCTTGCGGGTGATCCTCCTGGCCGATGGAGCGCCAGAGTTGTGGAAGCTGCTGACGGGGAGCCTCAACGCCCAGACGGTGGGCGTGCCGGTGCGCCAGTTGGTGGACCTCTGGCACTTGCTGGAGAAACTGGGCAGTGCCGCCCGGCTTCTGTATGGGGAGACTCACGGCAGCGCCGTGCTCCACACGTGGCGTCTGCGCTTACTCAACCGCTCCGGCAGTGTGGCGGAGATCCTGCAGGAATTGCGCAACTCGGGCAAAGCGGAGGTCGCCGTAGGCACGAGTCGTCCCGTGCATGAGGCCATCACGTATCTGGAGAATCATCAAGCGCGGATGAACTACGCCGCTGCCCGCCGCCACGGGTTGCCCGTCGGCAGCGGCAACGTCGAAGCGACGTGTAAGAGCCTGGTCGCCGTGCGCATGAAACGCCCGGGGGCCCGCTGGAAGGAAGAAACCGGGGAGCACCTGCTCAATCTGCGCGCCCTCGCGCTCAGTGACCGCTGGGAGCCCGCCATGACCCTCACGTTACGCCCATTGCGCAAAGCGATCCGGCTGGCAGCCTAATAATATGCTCAGTATGAAAACCACACCCCCTTTGTCATCGCTAGTGTGTGGCTATCAAGTGCTCTTTCTGGACAACCATCGGCAGCATCGACCTGTCGCTCACATCAAGGAGATCATTGATGAAGGGCGGTGGCGCATCGCGGCCTGAATTGCGCGCAGGCTTCAGCTTAGGTTATCCCCTTGCGGTAGAGGGAGTATCCGCCTACTCTACCGCTCAGCTTTTCCAGCGATTCCCGCCCCGGTTTTGAGGGAGCGCAACAGACGGAATGTGTTTCCTAACGTTCGGAGGGGAGTCGCTCTTGCCTGCCCGTGAGCTATCCGGTGATGTCAGGCAACGACCAGCTCCCTCTAAAAGAAGGTGTCCGATGAAGCCATTGTCAGTCCGACGAAGAGCCCTCAGTGTGGTATTGCTCAGTGCCGTGCTCAGCGAGCTAGCCGTCACGCAGTGGGCGCGAGCCGAGGCGCACCCCAGGCCCCCGGGCCGCTTGCAGCAGCTCACCGCGCCCGACCAAGTGCCCGACGGCCTTGCTCAGTCCGACTGGCAGAGCATCCGCGCCGCGTATGAGGCCGGGCGTCATGCCTTTCAGCCCATCACGGGTGAACCCGGCGGCTGGCAAGCGGAGAATCCGGGGCAGCAATGGCTCACCACGTTTGATGGGCGCGGCTTCCTCGCCAAGCCCCAAAGCGGCGGCTGGACATGGGGACTGACGTTACAGAGTTACGGTTTTGGCGACCAGCAACAGGCTATCGGCGGGACGCCGGGGGTGCGAACCACAGGCCCACGCCTGGCGTATCACTGGAATGCCACGGTGCAGGAATGGTTCGTCAATGACCAACGCGGCTTGGAGCATGGCTTCACGCTCAGCGCGCGCCCCGCTCCGGCGGCGGGAGCGGCCTCTGCGGACCTCTTGGCCTTGCATCTCAGCGTGCGCGGGACGCTACGGCCACGGGTGAGCGCCGATGCCCAGGGCGTTGAGTTTCACGATGCCACGGGAGCAACCGTGCTGACCTACGCCGGGTTATTGGTCTGGGACGCCAATGGTACAGCGCTGCCGGCGCATTTCGCGGCAAGCGGGGAGCAGATGGTGCGGTTGTTAGTGGACGAACGCGGGGCGCGCTATCCGCTGACCATTGATCCCATCGCGCAGCAGGCGTATCTCAAAGCCAGCAACACCGGGGCGAATGACCAGTTCGGCCGGTCCGTGGCGGTGGCGGGCGACACGGTGGTGGTCGGGGCGCTCGGGGAGGCCAGCGCGGCCACCGGCGTGAACGGGACCCAAGCGGACAATACCGCTGGGGGCGCGGGCGCGGCCTACGTGTTCACGCGTAGCGCGGGGGTATGGACGCAGCAGGCG
>JABFSC010000697.1 GCA_013140885.1 Deltaproteobacteria bacterium
GTTGTCCAACCGTCACGCGATAGCCAAGGAACGGGATGTCGACCGCCTCTGTCTCGACCTTCGCATCGTGAACCGCAGGTACACACGGCACCCCTTCCTCTGGAGGACACACGGCTGCCGGGGCATCTTGTGCTCGCTGAGACTGGCGCGACTGCGCAATCAAGGCTTTGATCCGTTCTCCTGTTGTTTGGGGATCGGCGAAGCCTACAATTAACTATGAACATAGAAAGCGGGGACGCCAGGTGCGCCAACTCCCTGCTGCTCAGCGAGTACTCGTAAACGCTGGAGTGCGTGCGCATCCTGCCACACGTCGTGCTCGACGATCTGTAGGACGGGGAGTTCACGGTGCAGGTCGGTCAAAAATTGCTTTGCCTCTTCACAGTGTGGGCAGCCTTCACGCGTGAATACCTCAAGCACGACGACTGGCTGTGGGAGTGCCTCTGTTGCGTCGGCGGCAGCGTGTAGACTCATCCCCAGCAGGACTGTCACAAATAGATAGCAGACTCGTAGCACCACCGTCGTTCTGGTTGATGAGCGAATGCTCTTTGGGGGGTATGGTCACACCAAAGCTCAAGCCGCTTGCGGGTGGTCCATGATTGGCAGTTGCGCGGCCTCCCACGCCGCAATCCCGCCAACAAGATCGGCAACGTTTGCGGACAGTGGAAGCAAGGAGTTTGCCGAAATGTGAATCGTACACCTGGTCTTCGCAAAGTGCAGAGGTCAGAGCAATGTTTCGACGGGATAGGTGCGGTCTCGCCCCGCTGAGAGGCTGTGAAAAAATCGTTTACTTGGTTTCTCTGGAAACTTCGTGAGTACCGCATGGTTCTTGGGGCTCCGTCACAACTGGGAATGCCGTGGCCCCTTTTCGGGCCTGCGGGAGGGGCCGCAGCGGGTTGTGTCAGCCTCGGGTGGGGTAGCCCACCCGTTCGACCGGTCGTGCTACCCCGGCATTCCCAACGTGGCGCGTAGGCTCAGCGCACGCGCCACATTGTGGGCGAGCGCATACCACAAGACGATCGCTTTGACCTTGGCCCAGCCGCGCACCAGCAGTTGCCGCAACCCGCGGTTCCGTGCCAAGGCGTTCACGCACTCCGCCGTCGCCGCCCGGTCTTTGTAGATTGCTTGAGCGTCGGCCGTGGCCATCCGCTGGCGCCAGGCCGCCACGGCCGCGCTGTCCTTGGGACGAGGGGCATAGCGATCCTGGGCGGCGTCCCTGGGCTTGGGCACCGGCGCGTACACCGTGCAGCCCTTGTCGGGAGCGCTGACGGTGTCAATATCGTCGTGCTTGACGAAGCCGCCATCGACCAGCGCGGCGCGGGGATACTGGGCAAACCGCTCGTGGATCTGTTCGACCATTGGAGGCAATTGCCCTTGGTCAGAGCCTGCGGTGATCACGTCCACCCCCACGATGATTTGCGTCGCCGTATCCGTGCTGAACTCCACGTTGTAGGCCGGGCGGAAGCCCCCGTCCGCCATCTCCATCACCGTGGCCTCCGGGTCGGTCGTCGAACTGCGCGCTTGGTCCTGCGCGCCAGCCTTCTTCTTGGCCGCCAACTCGGGCAGGCGCGCCAGGGCCTGGCGGATGCGCTCCTCGCGCTCGCGGGCCGCGCGCTGTTGGGCCTGGGCTTGGCGGCGTTTGCCTTGACCGGGGTCGTCCTCCAGTTCGGTGCGCAGCCGCTGCACCTGCTCACGGGCTTGCTGCAGGCAGTGCTCCAGGGTGGGGCGGCGGCGGAAGGACGCGGCGCCCGCGCTGGCCCGCACGCGCATGCCGTCCTGGGCCACGCGGTTGAGATCGACCAAGTCCTGCTCGCGCAAGCTGGCGACGCTGTGGGTGAGCAGGGCGTCCAACACGTCGAGGTGCGCCACGCGAAAATCGGCCAGGGTATGGTAGTTGACGCTGACCCCGCCGCAAAGCCAGCGGAAGGCGTGATGCGCGGTGCAGAGGTAGTCCAAGGCGCGGGCACTGCCCACACCCTCCAGGGTGGCGTAGAGCCAGACGGCCACGAGGATGCGCGGGTCGATGGCCGGCCGGCCAGGGCCACCCTCGACGGCGCGAATGCCGGCATACAAGGGCGTCAGGGCCACACCCTGGACGAACTGCCAGACGACGCGGGCCTGGTGGTCGGAGCTCAACAGCTCTTCCAGGCGCATGGCGGGGATCAGTTGGTCGCGCTCGGCACGGCGCAGCCGGGGCGCCGCCGCCGCATGGACCAGTTCGGCCGGGAGCGCTGCAGAGTCATCAGCATGTGGTTCGCTTGGGTTCATCCCGCTGTTGTAGGACAATGCCAGTCCGCTGTCACCCCAGAGGGCTCATCATAATGAGGTTCTTTCACAACCTCTGAGACTCCTATGAATTCTCATCATTAGGAATTCATCGTCGGTATTTTCGCAAACGTGCGAATGGTGCGAGCCCTCCTACGAGCTTCACGCGGCGCGGTGTTGGTCGCAATCTCCTCCTTTGTCATGCGGGATGATTTAGCGTTCAACTTCAACCTCCAGTGGCTCCTCAGGCACTGGCCCATGCAGGAATTCTGCTTTCACCAACTGCTCAGCAGCAAACCAGTCCGCGAGATCGTGCCCAGGCTCCTCGCCGCGTTCCTGGTAAAGTTCATAGGCCCGCTGCGCCACCCGTTCGTACAGCTCTTCATCACTTATCGTGAATGGAGGCGCTGGTGATAGTGGTGAGGCGTGACGCTTCATCTGCTGTGCTGTAGAGGATTTTGCCATGTTGCGTTTTCGCGTCTCCTTGGCAGTCGCCATGATGTCCCTCTGTTCTCAAGGTTCAATTTAGTGACCATGGGTGGCGATGTAATGGACGAGATCGGCGACGCGAACAGCGTAGCCCCACTCGTTGTCATACCAGGCGATCACCTTCACCAGGTTGCCACCGATCACCTGGGTGTCTAACGCACTGAAGATGGATGAGTGTGAATCACCTTTGAGATCACTTGAGACCAAGGGCTCTTCGGTATAGCTCAAGATCCCCTTCATGCAACCGGTCGCGGCGTCCTTCATACTGGCATTGATCACTTCCACGGTGGCATCCCGTGCGAGCAGCGCGGTGAAGTCGATCACTGAGACCGTGGAGACCGGGACACGAAAGGCCATGCCGCTGAACTTGCCTTTGAGGGCAGGAATGACGAGACCGACCGCACGTGCCGCACCGGTTTCTGAGGGGACGATGTTCATCGCTGCCGCGCGGGCATCACGCGGGTCTTTCGCTTCGAGATCCAACAAGCGCTGCGAATTAGTGTAGGCATGCACGGTCGTGAGCAGGCCTTTCTCAATCCCAAAGGTATCGAACAGAACCTTCGCTACTGGTGCCAACCCATTGGTCGTACACGAGGCATTGGAAATAATATGGTGACGCGCGGGGTCGTACATCTGTTCGTTCACGCCCAGGACGAGGGTGACATCTTCCCCTTTGGCGGGCGCGCTGATGATGACTTTCTTGGCCCCGGCTGCGAGATGGGCTTTAGCTTTCTCTGCTTGGGTAAAGTGCCCACTCGATTCGACAACGATGTCAACGCCCAGTTTGCCCCACGGAAGCTGGCTTGGGTCCTTTTCCGAGAAGACCTTGACCGTCTGTCCGCTTGCATCGAAGCCGTCGGCGGTCAGCGTAATATCACCGGGAAAGTGGCCATAGTTGGTATCGTACTTGAGCAGGTACATGAGCGTATCGAGACTGCCCAGGTCGTTGATCGCAACGACATCGACGTGTTCGTCATAATACCGCCGCAGCGCTTTATACACTTGCCGCCCGGTGCGGCCAAAGCCGTTGATGCCAACAGTGATTGCCATAGTATTGCCTCCGTGTTGCTCGCCCGTGTCCCGATGTGCCAGGTCAATATTCCTGGCGTCGTCGCTTCAATTCTTCCAACTCGCGCCGTTGGCGTTGCTGTTCCATTGCCAGGACTCTCAGCAGGATGTGTGCCGCAGGTATTGCCGCCCACAGCGACTAGCATTGCAGGTGAGAATAAAAGAAAAAACTCAGCCGTGCGCTCTGATCCGCCTCATGCATTCTTAACGATGCGACAGCACCGGCACGTGTTTCTTAGAAATGAGAATCCGCTCGTGCGGAGAAAGTGTCAGCCGAGAACTATGGAACAACCCGCGACACACGATGAGAGATGCAGGTGACGACTTCGTAGTTGATTGTTCCAAGCCTGACTGCCAATTCGTCGGCAGTGATCTCTTCTTCTCTCTGACGACCGATGATGACGACCTCATCGCCACACTCGACGTATCCACGCAGTGGTGTGACATCGATCAGGCTCATATCCATCGTGATCCGCCCCACTTGTGGGCAGCGTTTTCCACGGACCAACACTTCCATGTTGTTGGAGAGGTTGCGGCTGAGGCCGTCGCCATAGCCAATGGGAATTGTTGCGATGAGGGTGGGCGTTAGGGTGTGGAAGGTGTGGCCGTAGCTGAGTCCCGTGCCTGGAGGGACTTCTTTGAGAAAAGTGATGCGTGTCTTCCATTCGAGCACGGGTTTGAGTACATGGACACGAGGGTTGCGGATACTCGTTGACGGCTGCAACCCATAAATGGCAATCCCAGGCCGTACTGCGTCGAAGTAGGAATCGGGCAGGTCAAAGATGGATGCGCTGTTGGCGATGTGATGTACCTCGATACCATACTCCTTGACTGCTGAGACTACGTGGCGAAAGCGCTCGAGTTGTGCATATGAGTAGCTCTTGTCGGCTTCGTCGGCACGAGGAAAGTGACTCATCAAGCCACGCACGTGAATGGTCGGGAAGTCACGACAGCGGTGGAGAAAGGGCAGGACGTCTTCAGGCCGCATACCGATGCGGCCCATACCCGTATCAACGTTGACGTGAACATTCACACGGCTTGCCGACATGCGTGCTGTAGATGTTGTGACCGAAGTGACTACACACTGGCGCACCGTAATCGGCCTCACGGCGAATGACCGTACCAGCCCCATCACCGCCAGTCAGAGTGCGGCAGATGCCATCGGCATGGCGTTCTGGATAATAGCCGGAATCGACGAACTGTCCTGCGGCCACTGCTGCGTAATACCCACCCTGTGCGAGCATCTCTTCAAGAAACAGGACAGCGCGCTCCTTGAGTTCACGGGCCTGCTCCCGTAGCGGTCCATCCTTTTTAAGTTCGATCATCTCCATCAGGCCATCGAGTCCCATAAACGTCTGTCGTGCGGTATTCACACCGGCGACATTATTGTAGTGCCATGGAATGTTGCGTCCTTCGTCGGGGGTAATCGTGCTTTGGATATCCGCGGAGGTGAGGCGCGAGATCAGTGTATCAAGGACATGGGTGATCGTGGCCTCGCGCGTATCGGATTCGATGTAGCGAGTATTCTGTTGAGCACGGAAGCAGTATCCAGCAAAGACTTCACGCAACGCGACTGCATAGGGCAGATCGAGTCGTAACTTCGGTGCGGGTGGTGCCGTCGGCGGCACAGTCGATAACGCGATCTGTCTGGGAGACATCCCAACTGCCCGTGAGTACGCTGTGTTGATCGCATGCTGGACAAAGAGTTCACGGGGAACGCGCTTGGATCCTTGTAAAAAGAAGGGGTTAGGATAGAGAGGGCGGGACCATATGGCCAGAAATAGCAGTGGGACGTATGCCCCCGCTGACGTGTGCCCTGGTGGAACGGCTGCAGATGATGGCCGACCCCCGCCGCCAATGCGCGAATCTCAAACACCCACGGGGCGACATTATCATCGTGGGGTTCTGTGGGGTGCTGGGGGGCTGTGAGGATTTTGTCGAGATTGCGGAATGGGGGAAAGTGCATGAAGCGAATTTTCGCTCGTTTCTGGAGTTACCCCACGGGATGCCGTCGCATGACACGTTCAATCGGGTCTTTGCGCTGCTCAAGCCTGCGACCCTGCAGGAGGTGGTGCTGCCGTGGTTGCTAGAGCGGCGGGGCCTGCCCGGGGACTGGATCCACGTGGATGGGAAAACGCTGCGGCAGACGGGGCGCCGCAGCCCAAAGCTGAAAGCGCTGCATGTGGTGAGTGCGTGGGCGGGGCAGACCGGGCTGACGCTGGGGCAAGTGGCGGTGGACGCCAAATCCAATGAAATCACGGCGATGCCCGAGTTGCTCAAACTCTTAGACCTGCAGGAGAAGAT
>JABFSC010000149.1 GCA_013140885.1 Deltaproteobacteria bacterium
TTCCAGGGCTTTTTTCACCGGCTCGGCGGAGAACTTGGGCCACAGCAGGCCCTTGCGAAAGAAGCTCGACTGAAAGATCGAGTTGCCGAGCTTGCGATAGAGTGTCTCAATGTCCCCCACCCGCCAGCCGAGAGCGAGCGCGCCAGCGATGATGGCCCCGGTCGAAGTGCCGCCGATCAGATCGAAGTAGTCGGCGAGCACCGTTGAGTTATCGCCAGTGCGCTCGCGGACAAGGTTTTCTATCCGCTTGAGGAGTTGCAGGGTGAGAATGCCCCGGATGCCTCCGCCGTCGAGGGCGAGGATCCGTTTTGGTCCCGGTCCGAAGAGATGGGCGTGTAAATCTTTTCGTTTCATGTCAGCTCCTTTGCTTTTCTCCCGCGTGGTGGGTGGGAGGTTATGACTCCGGTTTCATTCACATCTTGTGCTGAGGTGTACGTCTCTTTGTTGAGAGCGAGTCCGTCCGCGACTTTTCTCAGTAGGGGCTACTGAGTTTTTTCGCCCACGTCAAGTTTCTCTTGAACCCTAGCTGAAATCGGAAAAGAGGCGGATAGTATGAGGACCCTTGAAAGGAGACAACGATGCAAATCGATCACGCGAAGTTTTTCACTGGATACCGGGAGGCTTACGGTAAGCTGTCGCAGGCGACAGTCAATGGCTTGGAACTGCTTGGGCGGAACATGCAGGATGATCCAGATCTTACGAACCTCCAGTGGGCGGCCTACATGCTTGCCACGGTCAAGCACGAATGCGCGGATAAGTGGATGCCGATCACCGAGTTCGGCAACAAGGAGTACTTCAACAAGTACAACGCCGGGACAGCGATCGGCAAGCGACTCGGTAATACGCAAGTGGGGGATGGCTACCGCTATCGCGGGCGCGGGTATGTGCAGATCACCGGGCGAGCTAACTACGCGCGTCTTACGAAGGCCCTGGGCCTCGGCCCGGACCAGGATCTCGTGGCCGATCCCGACCAAACCCTGCGCCCTGTCATTGCTTATCGCATCATGTCGCTCGGCATGCGGACCGGGCTCTTCACGGGCAAGAAGCTCTCCGATTACATCAATGCGCAGGGCTGCGACTACCGAAACGCGCGCCGCATCATCAACGGGACGGATCAGGCCGCGAAGATCGCGGCCTACGCGAAGACCTTGGAAGGCATCATCCGCGGCGCGGTCATTTCCTAATCCGGGAGGGGCAGGCGCGTGGCGGCGAGCTGAGCGGCTGGTTATTGATGTGGGCATAGCTGATGAACAGATGTTGATCGGATGCCATTGGGCCCCCTTCGCATACGTGCTCCTCAGACGCCCGCGACCGAGCCGCCATCGACACGGATGTTGGTCCCCGTGATATATGACGCCGCCTCGGACGCGAGGAAAAGCACAACGGCCGCTACTTCCTCCGCCTGCCCAGGGCGTCGCAACGCGAGGTGCGGACGACGTTTGGTCACAAAGCGCGTGAGCACTTCGGTCATGGTGATGCCCAGGCGCTGCGCCGTTTCCGTCGCCATCTCCTCGACCGCGGGCGTCGCGATCATTCCCGGCGAGACCGCGTTAATCAATACACCATCCAGTGCGTAGGCTTTCGAGAGGTTTTTCGTCATATTGAGGATCGCCGCTTTTGCCGCCGCGTAATGGGTCATGTCGCCATCCGGCTGCAACGCCAACTCACTGGCGATGTTGATGATCCGTCCCCATTTCCGCAGGCGCATGTGGGGGAGGACGGCGCGGGTGAGGCGCACCATGGAAAAAAGGTTCACGTCAAAGGTCTTGAACCAATCTTCATCCGAGAGAGTCTCGAACTTCGGGAATCCATCAACTACGCCCCCCGCGTTATTGACCAGCACGTCAATGGAGCCGAAGCGGGCTATAGCGGTATCCACCAAGGCTTGGACTTCAGCCGGATGGGTGAGATCGGTTGGGCAGGCGATAGTTTCAGCCCCTTGGTTGTTGAGGTCGGCGGCCACGCGCGTGAGGTCCTGGGCCGAGCGGGCCGCGAGGACGACCCGCGCCCCCTCAGCCGCGAACGCCCTGGCGATCGCTTCCCCGATACCTTTACTCGCGCCAGTCACGAGCACCGATTTTTGTGTCAATTTGAGGTCCATAGTATTTCCGCTCGAACGGTTTTCGTTGCCTTCACCTCGTGAGGCAATGGCATGCAGTTAGCAAGTTTCGAGTTTCGGGTTCCGAGTTCCCTCTCCCGGCTGGGAGAGGGCTAGGGTGAGGGGGATCAAGTGACCTTTCCTTTATCGCTATTGCAATGCGAACCCCTCATACCCCTTGGCCGCCACCTCATCGCATTTCGCGCGATACGCCGGCGTCCCGCCCGCGTACATCAAGAAGGTGCGTTTCTTCCCAGGGGTATTGGCACCCATGAACCAGGAGTCGGCTTGCAGCAACAGCGAGTCCGCGATCGTGTCCGCGACGTGCGCGGTCCAGGCTCCTTCCGCGTCCAGTTTCGCTTCAATACGGCCATGATTGTGCTCACGCATGTAGCGGATGCAGTCCGTTACCCACTCGACATTCTGCTCGCTACAGCGCGGGATGTTGCAGAACGTCGCGCCGTTGTGCGGGCCGACGAGAGTGAACAGATTGGGGAAGCCGACACTCTGGATTCCCAAGTACGTGCGCGGTCCATCGGCCCACTTGTCCTTGAGCCCCTGTCCGCCCACGCCACGGATATTGATGCGATTGAACGCGCCAGTGACGGCGTCGAACCCCGTGGCGAAGATGAGGACGTCGAATTCGTACTCGGTGGTGCTGGTCTTGAGCCCTTTCGGCGTGATGCGCGTGATTGGAGTCTCCTTCAGGTCCACCAGCACGACGTTGTCTTGGTTGTAGACTTCGTAATAGCCACTCTCCAAGGGGACGCGCTTGGAGCCAAAGGGGTGATTCGTGGGTACCAGCTTGTTCGCGACGGCGGGGTCTTTGACGCGTGCGCGAATCTTGTTGCGCACGAACTCGGCGAAGGTGTCGTTGGCTTCCTTACTGGACATCACATCGCGGAAATTGCCCAGCCATTTCCTGAAACCAGGTTCCGACCAGATTTGTTCATAGAAGGCTTCCCGCTCTTCCGCCGAGACTTCGAAGACCGAGCGTGGGTCAAAGTGGTGAATCATGCCGGCGAACGTCTCGCGGCACTTCTTGAAGATTTCGGGATAGCTGGCCTTGATCTTCTTCTGCGTCTCTTCGTCGATGGGTTTATTGTGTAGCGGCGCGCAATAATTGGGGGTGCGCTGGAACACGGTGAGATGGCCGACTTCCTTGGCGATTTCGGTGATGAGTTGCACGCCGCTGGCGCCGGTGCCAATCACGCCCACGCGCTTGCCCGCGAGGTTCAGCGGTGTCTTGGGCCACAACCCAGTGTGGCACCACTCGCCAGTGTAGGTGTCGAGTCCTGCGACGTTGGGCATCTGCGGCGCGGACAGCACCCCAACGGCGGTGATGAGAAATTGCGCCTGGGCCCGATGGCCATCCTCGGTCTGCAGCTGCCAGCGATTCGCGCGTTCGTCATACAGCGCCGAGGCGACACGAGCATTGAACTGAATATCCCGCCGCAGGTCGAACTTGTCGGCGACATAATTGAGGTAGCGTTCATTTTCCGGCTGACCGGAAAAATGTTCTTTCCAGTCCCATTCCTGCAAGAGTTCCTCGGAAAACGAATAGCCGTAGGAGTAACTCTCGGAATCGAAGCGTGCGCCGGGATAGCGGTTCCAATACCAGGTGCCGCCCACGCCGCTACCTGCCTCGTAGACGCGCACCGAGAGGCCGAGCTGCCGCAGCTTGTAGAGCTGATACAGCCCAGTCAGCCCGGCGCCGATGATGATCGCGTCGAATTGTTCACCCGGTCCCGTGCCGGTGGTTGATGATGTCTGTGGTGTCGTGTTCGCCATGATGATCCTCGCTTTGTGGTGGAGTTGGTGGTCGTGATCTCTTACCTGACGAAGCCGCCGCGAACAACGTCACCCTTCTCCACGGTGGGCTCCCCGTGCTAGGATTCGCGGCATGGCAGCGACAGATTCTTTCACACCTTTGGAGCAGTCCTATCTCAACTTCGATCAAATTCGCCCCATTGAACCGGACGGAGCGGACGCGAAGTTTCATATCGACGTGAACGCAAAGTCCGTCAAACGACTCTTCCTTGATCTGAGGTTGCAAGCGCGACAAAACCTCAAGATTCTCTTCTCTGGTCATAAAGGCTGTGGCAAGTCCACGCAGCTTAACTATTTGGCAGCGGCCCCGGAGATTAACGAGGATTTTCTGGTGGTCAAATACTCGATTCAGGACCTATTGAATCCCGATGATTTGGATCATATCGACCTCCTCGTTTCCATGGCGCTCAAAGCCTACGAGGCCGCGTACAAAGCGGGTCTTCCCGCATCCAAGCAATTACAGAAAAAGGTCCAAGAGTTGGCCGACCAACTCCATGGGCTCATTGAACGGACGACAACGACAGCCAGCGGTCGGAAGGGTGAGAGTGGGGTAGCGGGAGAAGTCGGAGTTCCTTCCATCCTTGATTTCATTACGTTCCGATTCTTTGCCCGCTATCAGCTTGAGTTCTCTACCCGTGATGAGGTCCGCAAACATTACCGTCCACGGCTGAATGAGTTAGTGGATACTCTTAACGCGATTCTCGACGAGATTCGCCTCAGTCTCGCTGGACGGAAGAATATCCTGATTGTCGTTGATGACACCGACAAATCCCCGCTGGACAAAAGCCTTTATGTCTTTGAGCAGAACGGAATGCATTTGGCCAAACCGAAATGCTTTGTGATTTACGTGATCGATATGGCGTTGGTCTGCACCGGAAGATTTCGTGCGACCGAGGCGGCCATTGGCAAGGCGACGATTCTCCCCAATTTGCGCCTGACCAATGTTGCTGGTGGGGTGGATGAAGAGGCGAAAGCCAATCGTACCCTTCTCACCCGAATTGCCCACAGTCGCATGGATGCCACCCTTATCGATGAGGATGCGCTCAACGAAGTCATCACCATGAGTGGCGGCGTGATGCGTGAGTTCATGGCCTTGATGGCCAAGAGCATTAGCACCACGTTGATAGAGGAGCGACCACGGGTAACCCGCGCCGATGTGGACCGTGCGGTGATTGATACACGGAACGGCTTCTCGCTGGGCGCGAACCACATCAAGATACTCAAGGAAGTCCTGCGTGACCCACGTTGGGACCCCGATAGCCTTGTCGAGGATGCCCGGTCACCGTTTTTGGACCTGCTGCACACGTTGGCGTTGTTGGAGTATCGCAACGGCGAGGACAGATGGCGGCAGCCGCATCCCATCGTGAAAAAACTGGTGGAGCGACTCCGAGTCGAGCAGCCATGAGTGAAGCGTCTCCCCTGGAGTTGCAAGATCGACTGGAACTTCCCCGCATCGCGTTGGCGATCCGTCTGCGCCTTGGTAGAGGCGGGCTCTACATTTTCGCGGTGGACTCCGAGGATGCGCGCCAGGCGGTGATCGCCGCGTTGACGAAGGAGATTAACTCCGAGGTCACCTGGCGAGAGGTCCAGATCACTCCTAAAAATTACGATCTGTTCCTCTATCTTCAGCACCTCGTGCATGAAGAACAAATTGATACGCGCCACACCATCTTTTCCGTGACCGGGTTGTCGGAAACCATCGCCGCGCAGCAACAACAATATCCCGATAAACAGCCCCCCTTTTGCGTCAATGCGCTCAACGTCCGCCGTGAGGTGATCCCCGACCACAATCTCTCGGTGGTGTTATGGGTGGACGAAGCGACCCACAAGCGACTGCCATACGACGCCAAGGATTTCTGGGCATTTCAGATGGAGACCCGTTTCTTCCGCGACGCGGCGGCGCGGTTGCGTGCGCATCTCTCTCCACCGCCATCATCCCCACTGGACGAGGAGATCGCTGAGCTGCGCGATCTGCTGAAACGCTACCGTGAGCAGCGCCCGGATGATGCTGGCGCGATCGGACGGATCGCGTTCGATTTGGGTGTGAAATTATATGAGCGAGATCGGTTTTCAGAAGCGAAGGAGGCTTTCCAGGAAGTATTGGCAAGTGCGCGAAAAGAAAACGACCCACGCATTACGGCGCATACGTTGAACGTGCTGGGAGGGATCGCGCATGCGCGATCCCTCCCAGCA
>JABFSC010000096.1 GCA_013140885.1 Deltaproteobacteria bacterium
CGCAGATCGTCGAAGAACGAATAGACCACCGGCGTGACCAGCAACGTAATGAATAAACACATCGCTTGTCCACCAACCACCACCGTCGCCAGTGACGCGCGTGGGGCCGCGCCGTCGCCTTTTCCCAAGGCAATCGGCAACATGCCCGCGATAATCGTCAGCGTTGTCATCAAAATCGGCCGCAGCCGCACCCGGTCCGCCGTGATCTGCGCCTCGTGCCGCGACATCCCCCGCTCCCGCAGGTGGTTGGTGTAATCGACCTGAAGAATGGCGTTCTTCTTCACGACGCCCATCAACAAAAAGACCCCCAACACACTGTAAATACTCAACGGTCGATCCGTCATAATCAGACTCAAGATGCCGAACGGCAAACTCAGAAACATCGAGACCATGATGGTGACGGGATGAATGAAACTCTCGAACTGCGCGGCCAACACGATGTAGATGAAGATGAGACTCAGCACGAACGCGATGGCGAAATTTTGCGCCGCTTCGATCATGATTTTTCCGCGCCCCGAATAGGTCGTGAAATACTCCGGCCCCAACCCCAGCGTTTTCACGGCGGCACTCCCTTGGATCATCGCCTCGCCCAGCGGCTTGTTGTGCAGATTGGCGATAACCGTCACTTGCCGTTCCTGCGCGTAGCGGTCGATTTGCGCCGGGCTCTTTCCTGACAACAAGGTAGTGACATTACTGAGCCGCACGAGCTTGCCGTCACGCGCGGGCACCATCAGTTCCGCGACCGTACTTCCGCTTTTGCGCGCATCGGCCTGGAGGCGAAGCCGGACGTTATATTGCTCCCCGCCTTCGCGATAGAACGAAATGCGCTCGCCGCCAACTTGGGTCCGCAACGCCGAGGCAATATCGTCAACCCGGACGCCAAGATCGGAGGCTTTCTTGCGGTCGATATGCACCTGCACTTCGGGATGGCGCAGGGCCTGGCCGGTATCGACATCGACAAAGCCGGGGATCGCGGACAATTGTTGGATCATGCCGCGCGTGCTCTGATCCAAGACCTCCAAATCCGGCCCACGAATCAGCAAGTTAAATGGCGTCTGGCGAAAGCCCCCACCCTGCATCAGGTTCAACATCTGCACGCTGGAACGCAGGTCGGCGTATTTCTTCAACAGGTCACGCACCACCTGCATAATCTCGGCTTGCGACCGCTCGCGCTCCGACAAATGCCGCAAGCCGATATAAATCGCCGTGTCCGTCACATTGCTCTGGTACTGCCCACGCACGCCAATCGTCGTGAACAAATGCACGACCTCCGGCACCGAGCGCAGGTCGGCCTCCACCTTTTGCAAGATGGCGTCGCTCCGTTCCAGGGACGAGCCCGGCGGCGTTTCAATGATGACCTCGAACTCACTCATGTCGTCATCCTGAAACACTTCGATCTTAGTCATGGGCAAGAGCCAGCGAAGCGAGGCGAAGATGCCGACCGCGACTAACAGCGTGACCACCCGATGGCGCAAACACCAGCCCAGCGCCGCTTCATACCAGCGCTCCAGTGTGGCATAGAAGCGTGCCTCGCGGGCGGGCTGATGATGCGTGGTGGCTTTGAGAAAACGCGAACACAACATCGGCACCAGCGTGAAGGCGATCACCAATGAGACGAGGATCGCGAAGGTGGCCGTCAAGCCAAAGCTACGGAAAAATCGCCCCACGATCGCGCCCATGAACGCGACCGGTAGAAAGATCACCACCAGCGAGAGTGTCGTCGCCATCACCGCGAGGCCGATCTCGCGCGTGCCTTCGAGCGCCGCCTCCATGGGCGAGCGCTTTTCTTCCTCGATATGGCGAAAGATGTTCTCCAGCACGATGATGGCGTCGTCGATGACAATGCCGGTCGAGAGCGACAGTCCCAACATGGTCATGTTGTTGAGCGTGAAGCCCATGTAGCGCAGGAAGGTGAAGGTGGCGATGATCGACGCCGGAATGGAAATGGCGCAAATGAGGGCGCTGCGCCAGTCACGGATAAAGAACAGCACGACCAGCGCGGCCAGGAATCCGCCGAGAATGAGATGCTCCTCGACTTCCGCCATCGACCGGCGAATAAACCGCGACTGGTCACGCACGACTTGGAAGCGAATGTCGGTGGGCAGGGTTTTCTTGATCTCGTCGAGACGCGCCATTACGCGATCCACCACTTCGACGGTATTGGTGCCGGACTGTTTACGCACCAACAGCGACACCGCGTTGTCGCCATCGAGCCGCGAGAGCGTCCGCGCTTCCTCCTCGCCATCAATCGCGGTGCCAATGTCCTTGATCCGCACCGGCGCGCCTTTGACATCGGCGACGATGATGTCATTGAACGCGCTGGCTTCCTCGATCCGTCCGAGCGTGCGCAGCCCTTCCTCGCGCGTTTCCCAGGTGAGGCGACCACCGGGGATTTCCGCGTTCTGTTTGCGCACGACTTCCTTGATCTGTTGAATCGACAAGTTGTAAGCGGTCAAGCGGTCGGGATCGACGACAATTTGGATTTCACGTTTGCGGTCGCCGACCAAAGTGACCGCGCCAATATCCTTGATGGTTTCCAGTTGTCGTTTGATGCGTTTATCGGCGATCTCGGTGACCTCGCGTGGCAGGCGCGCGCCGGAGACGACAATCGCCATGATCGGGGTGGCATCGGGATCAAACCGTTCAATCACCGGGGCATCGGTGCCCAGGGGAAAGTTGCGCAGTACGGTCGAGACTTTCTCGCGGACTTCATTGGCCGCCGTCTCGACATCCTTTTCGAGCACGAAGGAGGCGAAGACCTGCGACTGCCCCTCGATGGTGGTGGAGCGCATCTCGTCGAGTCCGCTGATGGTGTTAATCACTTCCTCAATGGGTTTGGTGATCTGCGATTCAATCTCTTCGGGGCTCGCGCCTTCGAGGCGGGTCGTGACGGTGACCGTAGGAATATCGACTTTGGGGTTAATATCGACGCCCAGGGTGCGGAACGAGGCGAGGCCCAGCACAACGAGTGAGACCACCAGCATGGTAGCGAACACGGGACGACGGATGCAGATTTCGGGTAATGACATATTTTGCCTTTGGCAAGTGGAGAGTTGAAAGTTGAGAGTGAAAAATGAAAAATTACCCGTTTGCTCTTAATTTTTAATTCTCCACTCTCCACTCTCCACTCTCCACTCTCCACTCTCCACTCTCCACTTTTCACTCTTCACTCTTCACTCTTTGCTAAGAGCCTATCCGAATAACTCTGCAACTCATTGAAGCTGAATAGCGCAAATGGGTTTTTCGGATAGGCTCTAAGGTGACCTTCGCGCCTTGGTAAAGCTGAGGCAGATTCGACGTGGCGACGACTTCGCCGGCTTGCAATCCTTCCGTGATCTCCACCCACCCTTCCATACGAGAGCCGGTTTTCAATTGCCGTTCCTGAACCGTGCCGTTCTGGACGACAAATGCCTTGGTGATGCCAACAAAAGTGTAGACCGCTTCTTCCGGCGCGAAGACCGCATGTGGGTCCACGTTGGTCAGAATTTGCCCCTTGGCGAAGAAACCGGGTTTGAGCAGGCCCTGGGCGTTGGGCACCTTGATCTCCAGCGACAATGACCGGGTTTGCGCATCAACCGCAGGACTCACGCGCAACACTCGGCCAGGGAACAGCCGGTCCGCGAACGCCTCGACTTGTACGTCAACGGGTTGCTCCATCTTGATGTCGGGCGCGAATCGTTCCGGCACCGTGCCTTGAAACTTGAGCGGGTCGGTAATCACCAACTGGAAGAGCGGCGTCTTTTCCTTCACCGCCTCACCAATGGACACCAGTCGTTGCCGTACTTCTCCGGCAATCGGCGCGAGCACTTCGGTATCCCCCAAGCGTTTCCGGGCGAAATCGACCATCGCACGGTGACGATCAATATCCGCTTCGCGCGCATGGGCCTGGGCCTCGATCGCATCGAAGCGTGTTTGCGCGACATCCAGTTGACTGGTGGCGATAATCCCCTCGCCATGTAGTTCCTTGATACGTTTGAGATTGATGTCGGCATCGCGCCATTCGGCTTGCGCTTGCGTGAGAGCCTTCTTCGCGGCTTGGAGGTTCGCTTCGGCCTGGGCCAACGCGAGTGTGGCCTCACGGGGATCAAGCAATACCAGCCGTTGCCCTTTTTTGACTTTGTCGCCGAGGTCAACCAGGACCTGCTGGATAATGCCCGGCGCTTCATTGCTCACAGTCACCTCTTCCCACCCGCCGAGGGTGCCCACCATCTCGACCATACGTTTGACCTCACGAGTCGTCACCAGCTTTGTCGAGATAACAATAGCCTGACTGGCTGAGTCTTGAGTGGCGGCTTCCGTGGGCTTCTCCCGTGAACAGCCACTGATAAGGAGAACAGTAGCAATCCCACAGCCGAGCACCGTCGTGTGGATGGACCAACAAGAACCATTGAGCAAGCGAGATTTCACGGGGGGATAGGCTCTCTTTCTTTCCGCGCTCTCTTTGTGATCGGCCACCCCTATCACGCGGGCCGAGCGAGCAGAACCCCAGTTTCTCCGTCAGCATGCCTCGTGAAGAAGTCAGGGGCACGGACACGCCGACCATCGACAGATGGGGGTCGCCCCAGTGTACTTGGCGTGTTATGGTCCGCGCCCATGATGCAAGTCTGTGTATTGAAAACAAAGATTCACCGCGCCACCGTATCCCTGGGAGTGCGAAAGGCTTGTTTGTTGTTCCAGATGACTTTGATGCTCCGCTCGAGGATTTCCGCGATTAGTTGCGACCCACGCGACAGCTACACGGCTAAAGAATCTCCACCAACTCAATCTCGAAAGTCAGGTCTCGTCCCGCCAGCGGATGATTCCCGTCCAGCGTGATGCTCTCTGGTGAAACCGCGATGACCAGCACCGCCAGCGGGCTCCCATCGCCTTGACGGATTTGGTAGCGCTCGCCGACTTCGGGATTCAGTTGCGCGGGCAGGGTGTGCCGTTCGACCTCAAACACCAGCCGCTCTTGTTGGATCCCGTAGCCGTCCTCTGGTCCGAAGGTCACGGTTTTTGCCTCTCCGGGTTGCATGCCGACAACGGCACGATCAAATCCCGGAATGAGCTGCCCCGCGCCAATGACAAATTGCAACGTGTCCTTGCCCATCGAGGAATCAAACACCGCCCCGTCGGTAAACTTGCCCGTGTAGTGCACCCGCACGCTATCGCCACTCTTCGCTTGCGCCATAATTGCCTCCTCTTTCCTATCCTTTCTTTTTTTGTCCTTCTTCTCGTGAAAACAAAAAGGGCCTTGGAAACCGGGAGCAGGTTCCCAAGGCCCTTGGCATGAATGCCGGTCTTAGGTGGTTACGGCCAGAACATCTTCCTGGCCGCCTTTTGCAATTCCGGTTGAAAATCGGGATGCGCGATACTGATGAGCGCCTCGGCGCGTTGCCGTTGCGTCTTGCCCTGCAAGTTGACGATGCCAAACTCCGTCACCACGAAATCCGTATATTGACGCGGGGTGGTGATCGTACTGCCAGGCTCCAGCATCGGCACGATCCGTGACAGTTGGCCCTTCTTCGCGGTCGAGGGCAGCACCATGATCGACCGCCCCCCCTTGGAGTACATCGCCCCCATCATAAACGTCATCTGTCCGCCAATGCCGGAATACATCTGCGGGCCGATACTCTCGGCGGCGGCTTGGCCGGTGAGGTCAAGCGCGAGCGTGCTGTTCACCGCGACCTGGTGGTTCTGCGCCGCGATGGTGAGGAGCGAGTTGGTGTGCAGCACGCTGTACAGCTCGAAAGCGGGATTGTTGTTGACGAACTGGAGGTCTGCCGCGCCCACGACCATCGCCGCGACCGCTTTCCCTTGGTGCATGGTCTTGTACTTGCCCGTGGCCACGCCCTTTTTGACCAGCTCGACGTGCGTCACGGTCATAATCTCGGAATGAATGCCGATGTCATTTTTATCCATCAGGAAGTAGCCGATGGACTCGGAAATCGCGCCGATGCCCATTTGCACGGTGTCGCCGTCACGAATGAGCGAGGCGGCGAACTCGCCAATCACTTCGAGTGTGCCGCGCTCCTCTTCTGGCGGCGGCGCGGTGCCAAGCGGAAATGCCTTGGTCTCCTCGACTAGGTAGTCGATCTCCGACACGTGAATCCAGTTGTCACCCTGGGTGCGGATGAACGT
>JABFSC010000154.1 GCA_013140885.1 Deltaproteobacteria bacterium
GTATGACCGCCCGGAGTAACTCCCGAAGCTAGGCGGTTTACCTCGTCACGATTCTCCCTCATAACAATTCGCGTAGCACTGCCTTTTGTATGAAGGAGGATCCTCATGGCGGAAATGAATCTCAGTTTTTCGGGTTCCATTCCTCAACTGTATGATCGCTATCTTGGGCCCGTGTTGTTCGAGCCCTACGCCGCCGACCTTGTGCGCCGCGTGACGGCGCTCGCCGCGCCTGGGCCTGTGTTGGAGATGGCCTGTGGCACGGGCATTGTCACCCGGCAATTGCGCGCGCACCTCGCACCCACGGTCGAGCTTGTCGCCAGCGACCTGAATCAGCCGATGCTCGACTATGCGCGCGCCAAATTGGCCACGCTCCAACACGTCGAGTGGAAGCAGGCGGACATCGCGGCGTTGCCATTCCCGGATGGCACGTTCGCCGCGGCGGTCTGTCAATTCGGGCTAATGTTCGTGCCCGATAAACAGGCCGCTTTTCGCGAGGCGCGGCGGGTGCTGCGCGCGGGCGGAGTGTTCGCTTTCAATGTGTGGGATGGGATCGCCGCGAATCCTTTCGTGCGCATCGCCCACGAAACGCTGGCCACCTTATTTCCGGCGGACCCACCACAGTTCCTCGTCCCCTTTACCTTCAATGATCACACCGTCTTGCGCCAGCTTCTGACCACGCATGATTTTCACGACATATGGATTGAGACCGTGACGCTGGAGGCGCGGAGCGAGAGCGCGCAAGCGCTCGCGATGGGATTCGTGCAAGGCTCCCCGCTCAGTGCCGCGATTCAAGAGCGTGGCGCGTCGTTTGAGTCGGTGGTCACGGCGGTGACGGAGGCATTCGCGCGACATGGTGGAGCCGCGCCATTTCGCTCGACACTGCAAGCGGTCGTCGTGACGGCACGAGCGGGTGTGGAGTGACAGTGAGTGAGTTCCGAAAGTTCCCGCTTCCAGCCAGGAGCGGGAACCCGGAAGCAACCTTCCTGCTAGCGCCGCATTTGCTCGTCACGGGTGATTGGGATATGCAACCCACACCAAAAACAATCACAGGAGAAAATCATGGATATTGGTCAGGTCGGAGCTTTTTGTTTTTTGGATGCCATGCCCGCCGAGGAGAGCGCGGCGTTCTGTCGACGCGTCGAACGGATGGGCTACAAAGTCTTGTGGTCCCCCGAAGCGTGGGGCCGTGACCCGTTCGCGCTTGGGGGCTATCTGCTGGCCAAAACCGACCGGCTCATCTATGCCACCGGGATCGCCAATATCTGGGTGCGCGATCCTATGACGATGGCGATGGCCGCCAAAACTCTGTCGGAAATCGCCGAGAACCGTTTCATCCTCGGCATCGGCGTCAGTCATCGCTCGCTGGTGGAAGACCTGCGCGGTCACACCTACGCCAAGCCCTACAGCTACATGCGAGACTATCTCGCGAAGTTCAAGGCGGCGCAGTATCGGGCCGTCGCGCCCAAAACCGAGCCACCGCTGGTGATCGCGGCGCTGCATCCCAAGATGCTGGCCCTCACCGCGCAGGAAGCCCGTGGGACGCATACCGCCTTCTGTTTGCCGGAACATACCAAACACGCGCGCGCAGTGCTGGGACCTGACGCTTGGGTATGTCCCAGTGTGATGGCGATTCTGGAGCGGGATGCCACCAAAGCGCGGGCGCGGGCGCGGCTCCACCTCAGCTTTTACGCGAATCAGGAGAATTACCAACGCATCTTTCTCGCGCAGGGATTCACCCGCGCGGACTTTGAGAATGGCTGTAGCGATCACTTGGTTGACTCCGTGATTCCCTGGGGCAGCGAGGAGGATATTCGTGCGCGCATCGACGCGCATCTGGCCGCTGGCGCGAATCATGTCTGCTTGATGCCGTTGCGCTGTGATCGACCCGAACTTCCCGATGAGCGCGCGTTGGAAGCGTTCGCCCCGCGATGAACCAACAGCAAGAAGGAGAAGCAATCATGTCACAAAAATCACTGTATGAACGTCTTGGCGGCTATGATGCCATCGCCGCCGTGGTGAACGATTTGATCCCGCGCCTACAAGGGGACGCGCTCTTGGGCCGCTTCTGGCAGCACCGTGGCGAGGATGGCGTCAAACGAGAGAAGCAGTTGCTGATTGACTTTCTGTGTTCGTGCGCGGGAGGCCCCATGTACTACACGGGCCGTGATATGAAGACCACTCATAAAGGGATGCAACTGAGCGACCGCGATTGGGCGGCCTTCATGGGGCACCTCAACGCCATGTTGGATGCGTTTCGTGTCCCGCAAGCGGAGCGGGACGAGGTGGTCGCCTTTATCCAGAGCACGAAAGCGGACATTGTCGAGGTGTAACGCTCAACGAGAAGGTCTACTGGTCTTCATTCTGAGGGTCGGGGGACATACTCAATAGGTGACTTCGAGAAATCCCACGCTTGGATTTTCGTGGGTACGACTTTGGTGAGGACGCGGCCGATATTGTCCTTGAAGATTTGACTCTCTTGCGCTTCCGGGCGCGCGAACATGCCGCGGAACTCCTCGCGGGTCATTCCCAGGGCGCCGTCGCGCGAGAATAGGCCATAGCGGTTGGTGAGCATCGCCACCGCTTGTTCCGGTGTGTGCTCGCCTTTCCACGGGCCGGCACTGATTGTTACTTTTTGTCCTGATCCGACTTCCGTCAACTCCGCATCTCCGAAGATGAGGACCGCTTTCGCGAAGTTACTTCGCATGCCCATCAGTGGACGTTCGTCCATGTCGATGACAACCGAGCAGCGCGGATTGCGTTGGAGATTCTTGCCGGATTGTCGCGTGCGCGTCAGGGCAAAATAGATACATTCGCCGTCCCAGTAGTACCAGAGTGGGGCGATGTGTGGGTATCCATCCTTGCCATTGGTTGCGAGTCGCGCGATCCAGCGACCCGACAGAAATTCGTCGATCTCCTCTTTGCGCATGGCAACTTCTGGATGCCACGCGAGAACTCCGCTCACTTTCATAGTCCCTCCATGTTGGCGTATGGCGGATAGCATATAGCCCGTTCGCTACGCTCACTCTATGGCGTATGGCTCGTTCTCCGCGTTTTCCCTATGGCACCGAGGTTCTACCATAAGCCATGGGCCATAAGCCATAAGCGTGCTGTCTTCTTGACAGAGGGAGTGGGGAATGGGTAGAGAGGTGTCAGTCCACTGACTACTCTGAGAAGGAGGCATCGTGCATCTGTTGCGCGAAGGATTTCACGAGAAGCTGTTTTTGTTGACCGATGAGCAAGACAGGCTGATTGTGAGGAAACAAGCGAAGTCCGCCCAGCAGGGGACGCTCGCGGCGGAAATCGTGTGGCTGGAGGAACTGCCCGCGACCATGCGGCAGTATTTCCCCCGCGTGTTACATGCCAATCGCGGTGACGGCGACACGCATGCGCCGTCTTATGATATGCCCTACTTCGACAAGGAGTGGGTGCCCTTATCCGAGCTGATTCTCCTTGAGACCTGTTCTCGGACGGTCGGACAGAAACTGATCGCGCAAGTGATGCGGGTGATGTTCTCCGGGATTTTTCCGACGACCTATCCAATGGAGGCCGCGTCCTATCCCGAACAGATGATCCGTCTGCTGGAACGGTGCGCCCAACAGATTACGGCGATGCCGGTGTTCGCGCCCCTCATGCGGACGGGCAAGCTCTCCTTGAATGGGGTGAAGCAGTGGAATGTCTTTCCCTTGCTTGAATTCCTCAAGAGCAAGGGAGAGGCTCGCGAAGCGCTACGCCCGGCGGCCATGCGCAAAGTGCATGGTGATCTGTATCCTGAAAATGTGCTGGTCTATCTGCCAAGTTTACGCTGGCGCACGCCACGAGTCATGCTGATTGATCCAGTGGCGGCGATTGGGTTGACGCGCGGTGATTTCGCGATGGATGTCGCTAAGTTTCGCAGTTGGTTGTCGGCGGAACTGTTGGCGTTACGCTTGGGCTTCTTCTCCATCGAGACGCAATGGGACAACGGCCCGGCCTTTGAGCTGTCCTTGCATACGGATGAACCACAGTTGTCCGCGCTCAGCGATGGGAAGGTGCTCCAGGAATTTTCCGGGCTGTTGGCAACCGCACCGTGGGCGCGAGCCGTGTGCGATGCCGATCCCAACTGGTGGGCGCGCGTGAGTTTCTACGAATCCCTGTATGCGCTGAGCATGGTTCCTCTTGTCCCGGCTTGGCAGAGCATGGGACGATTTCTCGTCGGAGTCCACCATCTGAATAACTTCGTGGCGACGTTGAACGTGAGTCCGTCGAGCACCGGGCACCAAGAGGCTGAACATTTGAGGACTGTCCAATCGTCGAATTATTAACGAGACATCTTTGTCTATGGAGGCTTTGTGCGCTTTGGATTTTTCGATCAACTCCCCTGTGCGGATTCACAATCAGAGAGCCAACGCTTCCACGACATCCTGGCGCAAATCGAACTTGGGGACCAACTGGGGTTCGATACGGTGTGGCTTGGTGAGTTGCACTTCGGTCGCCAGTCTTCCATTCTCGCGTCGCCGTTAATGGTGTTGGCGGCGGCGGCGCAACGCACGCAACGCATCCGGCTGGGCACGGCGGTGACGTTGCTCCCGTTGCATAGTCCAGTGAAAATCGCGGAAGAGGCGGCCACGGCTGATGTGCTTAGCGGCGGACGGCTAGAGTTTGGGGTAGGGCGCGGCACCGCCCCGATTCATTACACTGGATATAATATCCCGCAGGAAGAGAGCCGCGAACGGTTCGAGGAAGCACTCGATGTGATTCTCAAGGCGTGGACCACCGACCGGCTCACGTACCAAGGCCGTTACTTCCATGCCGACAATCTCGCGGTTGTTCCCAAGCCCGTCCAGAAACCGCATCCGCCGATCCGCCTGGCCGCTAATAGTCCCGATACCTTCACGATCGCCGGACGACTGGGATTGCCGATTTTCGCCTCGCCATTGATTAACCCACCGGACAAATTACGCGAGTATCTCGGGGTGCATCGAGATGCCTTGCATCGAGATGCCCTGAAATCTGAAGCACGCCAGGATGTGGCGCTGATGTTTTCCGTCCATGTCTCGGACAGTCGCGAACAGGCCCGCCGCGAATGCGAACCAAGTCTGAAGAATTTTTTCCGCGCGGCGGGGGAACGACTGCGACCGTTGGGAGAAACCGCGGTAAAGGGATACGAAGCATTTCAGCAGGCCGTGGCGAAACTGGAGCGCGCGACCTACGAAAAAGTGGAGCGTATGAGTGTATTCGGCGATCCGGCTTACTGCCGGGACCGTGTGCGCGCGCTGCGTGAAGAATTCGGCATGGATGAGTTCATTGGCTACTTTAACCAAGGCGGGCTGGTCGATCACGCGGTGGTGAAACGGTCGATGGAGTTGTTCGCACGGGAAGTGATCCCGTATTGTCGCTAGCGGCACGCGACCATGCTCAGCCGTGCCTGCTGCACGGGATTAGTCGTTTCGCGCCACCAACACCGCGACTGGATAGGCGAAATGAATCGTCCCATTCTTGCGCTGCGCGCCGACGCCTAAGCCATCGGTGGCGAGCGCTTCCTCGAACATGCGCCGCAGCTTGTCGGCATCGCCAGGATTCGGAAACGAACGCCGTAGATTGTCGTCCAGATCCGCCTCGACCTTGTAAAACGTCTTGCTCGGCGCGGGCAATCCAACCCAATGGAAGAGCAACTCGAACTCCACCAAGGACAACGCCCGCGTATGTGACGGATCGCGGAGTTTTTCCGCGCGATTGTATGCCGCGGCTTTCGCGGGGTCGGGTGAGATCGCGGCGTCGATGACCACCACTTTGCCACCCGGCGCGCAGACCCGCTTCATCTCCGCCAACACGCCCTCGGGGTCGGTGAAGTGATGAAAGGCGTAACGAGAAGTAACAATCGAGAACGAGGCATCTGGATAGGGGAGGGGCTGCACCGTGCTGATTTGCCATGTGACATTCGTTAATCCCTGCTGCCGCTGAAGGCCACGCGCGTGGTTGATCATCGCTGGAACGAGATCAATACCGGTCGCGTGTTTGACGACCTTTGCAAACGCGCAAACGATCAGGCCCGGACCACAGGCGACGTCCAGCACCGTATCGTGTGGACCCGCGCCAGTGAACTCCACCACCAGTCTTAGCGCCTCTTCGTCCTTGAT
>JABFSC010000418.1 GCA_013140885.1 Deltaproteobacteria bacterium
ACCGCGACTCTCCAACGCGCGTTCACCATTGAAAGCGGCGGACCAGAAACCGCCGCCCTCATCCAGACGTTGGGAGAATACTTCAGTGGCAAACGCCACAGTTTGGCATGGCAGATCGATGACTCGCTCATGCGCAGTGACTTTCAACGCGAGGTGTTGCGCGCGACCGCCGAAGTGCCATACGGGACAGTCGTGACCTATCTGAGTATTGCTGAAGCTATCGGACAGCCCAAGGCGGTTCGCGCCGTTGCCCAAGCGTTACGGCATAACCCCGTGCCAATTCAGATTCCGTGTCACCGTGTCATTGGCAGCGACGGGAGTTTAACGGGATACGCGGGCAATCTCGTGGACATCAAAAAACAGATTCTGGCGGTGGAAGGCATCCCCGTGGTCGAGACGGCCAAGGGGCTCGCCATTCCCAAAGCGCGGATGTATGTCGGCTGGCGACAGGACCGCTGTTTTTGCCGCCCGGATTGTACATCGCTGAAAGACCAACCCGTGCGCGAGCGGGCGTTTATTCCCTCACGTGCTCGCGCGGACGAGATGGGCTACGCTCCATGTGATGTCTGTCATCCAGAACTGCACCCGGTGTGAGAAGACGGGGTGCAGGGGACGGGAATCGGAGAATCGAAAATTTATGAAAGGAGGCTTTTATGGCCACAGGAATCGACCACACCATTATCACCGTCAACAACTATGAACAGGCGAGTCGCTTCTACGGCTGGCTGATGCCGAAGATCGGCTATACCAGCGGAGAACAGGAATACGGCACGATGAAGGGTTGGCTGGGGAAACGCATGAGTTTTTGGATCAAGAAAGCGGATGCCCGCTTCGCGACCGACACGTTCAATAAAGACCGAATCGGGCTTTGCGAAATCGCCTTCAAGGGCGAGAGTCGCACGGACATCGACGCCTTGGCTAAGGACATCGTCGCCAACGGCGGCACCATTCTCGATCCGCCGAAAGAATACGATTACGCCCCAGGCTATTATGCCGTGTTCTTCGCCGACCCGGATGGGATCAAGCTGGAAGTCGTGCATATTCCTTGAGGGGTGGATGCGATGATCCCAATTCCTCACTAGGCGACTACAACGAATATGCTATAGCTGACCTCATTCATGTCTGAGCACTCACAAGCGATGAAAGGGGCAAACCAGGCTCTCCGAGTCGGGGTCGTTGGTGTCGGCTATTTAGGTCGGTTTCATGCGCAAAAATATGCCGCGCTGCCCGGCGTGACGTTGGTCGCGGTCGTGGACACCAACGCGGACCGGGCAGCGGAAATCGCTCAGGAGGCTCAGACCACCGGACTCACTGACTACCGTGCCCTTTTTGGGCAGGTGGATTGTGTCAGTATCGCTGTCCCCACGCAGTTTCATCACGACGTCGCGCGGGATTTTCTCACGCATGACATTGATGTCCTGGTGGAAAAACCGCTGACCGCGACCGCCGCGGAAGGCCAGGAGTTGGTCGCGCTCGCGGATCGACATCAACGGATTTTACAAGTCGGTCATCTGGAACGGTTTAACCCGGCGCTGCGTTCCCTCACTGGTATTCTAACCGCCCCGCGGTTCATTGAATGTCAGCGCGTCGCCCCGTTTGTCGAACGCGGGACCGATGTTGATGTGGTCCGTGACCTGATGATCCACGACCTTGATGTGATTTTGAGCTTGGTGCGTTCACCAGTGACGTCCATCGAAGCGTTCGGTGTGCCGGTGCTGACCTCGGAGCCTGACATCGCCAATGCCCGCTTGCGGTTCGCGTCGGGCTGTATCGCCAATGTCACCGCCAGTCGTGTGGCGCTCAAGCGCGAGCGCAAGATGCGGGTCTTTCAGCTCGATACCTACTTAGTCGTTGATTACGGGGAACATCGGATTCGGATATGTCGTCGCGAACCAGGAGCCCAGCCGGGCGCACTGCCCAATCTCACTTTCGAGGAGCGCGAGGTTGGTGGTGAGGACGCACTCGAAGAGGAGATTCGCGCTTTCCTGCAAGCGGTTCGAGACCGTAGTCAGCCAGTCGTCAGCGGACAAGACGGGCTGCAAGCTCTTGAAGTCGCGGAACGGATCGTTGGGTGTCTAGAAATACCGTGATGCGTGTTACGTAAAAAAGAGGTCACGCATCTCACCCCATGTAAAATGCATTACGCACCGCACCACGCACCATACCAATCGTGACTTCTCCCAACTCCCAACTCCCAACTCCCAACTCCCAACTCCCCGGTCCCCGGTCTTCCCCGCGTATTCTGCTGGTCGCTGGTGAAGCGTCTGGCGACATCCACGGCGGAGACCTGGTGACCGCGCTGAAACACCAAGCGCCACACGCTGAAGTGTTTGGTGTCGGTGGCCCAGCCTTACACGCGGCGGGCATGCGGATAGTGGTTGACTCCGCCACCATTGCCGGGATGGGCCTGGTCGAGGCGCGCGATAAACTCGGCGCGCTGATCCGCACCTATCGGCAACTCAAACAGATTCTGCGCACAGAGCCACCCGACCTGCTCATTCTGATTGATTTTCCTGAGTTCAACTTGCGCCTGGCGAAAGTCGCCAAGAAGGTTGGCGTCCCGGTTTTTTATTACATTAGCCCCCAAGTGTGGGCATGGCGGAAACGGCGGGTGCATACCATCGCCAAACGGGTAGACCGACTCGCCGCCATTTTTCCGTTCGAGTCCGCTTTCTATGCCGCGCATGGCTGTTCCGTGGAATTTGTCGGTCATCCGCTAGTTGATCGTGTGCACCCCACGCGCTCGCGTGAGGACACTTTTCAGCAGTATGGCTTTGACCCGACACGGAAACTGGTCGCCCTGCTGCCCGGAAGCCGCTCGCAAGAGGTCCACTCCTTGCTCGCGCCCATGCTCGGAGCCACCACGGTACTTGGCGATGCCTACCAATTTGTGGTGGCGGCGGCACCAACTTTGGCGATGGAAGAACTGCATCGCCATACGCAAGCAACATCGGTCCGAGTGATCCAAAACGATACCTATAACCTCGTGCACGCGGCGGACCTCGCCCTCGTGGCGTCGGGAACGGCCACACTCGAGACGGCTCTTCTCGAACGTCCGATGGTCATCGTGTATCGACTCACGCCGTTCACCTATTTCCTCGCCCGCTTGCTTATTGATGTTCCGTTCATTGGCATGCCGAACCTCATCGCCGAACAGCGTGTGGTGCCTGAACTGATTCAAGGGCAAGTGACGCCCGATCGCATCGCCGAGGAAGCACGGCGGTTGCTCACCGATGCGCAAGCATATAGCGTAGCGCGAGCAGGTTTACGCGAGGTACGTCGTCGCTTGGGTGGTGGTGGCGCGGCCGCGCGCGCCGCGGCACTGGTTGTGGAAATGCTGACACCCAAAGATTAGTTGAGAGTTGAGAATGGAGAGTGGAGAGTGAAAAGAGGCAAACTCTCAACTCTCAACTCTCAACTCTCAACTCTCAACTCTCAACTCTCAACTCTCAACTCTCAACTCTCAACTCTCAACTCTCAACTCTCAACTCTCAACTCTCAACTCTCAACTCTCAACTCTCTTCCATGAGCGTCTATCGTCGTTTATTGCCGTTTCTCCGGCCCTATTTGTTCCCGCGATTCGCCACCGCGATCATTTGCATGGTGCTGTTCAGCGCCACCAATGGCGTGCTGCCGTTTCTTGTCAAACATGTGTTCGATGACATCTTCGCCCGCAAGGATGTGGATGCCCTACGACTCCTGCCGTTGCTTATCGTAGCCACGTTCATCTTTCGTGGCCTGATGAATTTTGGCCATGCCTATCTCATTGAATTTGTTGGCCATCGGATTGTCGCCGACTTGCGCAATACGTTGCATCGCCATTTGCAAACCCTCTCGCTCGCCTATTTTCAACGCAATCCGACCGGGACGCTCCTCTCCCGCGTCACCAATGACACGACGATGGTCCGTGAGTCGCTCACCCAGGCTACAGCCTCCATCATGCGCGATGCGACCACGCTTACCGCGCTGATCGCGGTCTCTTTTTACATGGACTGGTTCCTCGCCCTGATCGCGTTCGTGGTCTTTCCCGTGACCATTTATCCGCTGCTCAAACTCTACAAGAAAGTGCGTGATTTTAGTCGCAAAGGCCAAGGCGCGCTCGGCTCTCTCACCGTGCTGCTGCAAGAAACGTTGCAAGGCACTCGCGTCGTCAAAGCCTTTAGTGCCGAGGCGTATGAACACCAACGATTCGCGGCGGAGAATCACCGACTGTTTCGTCATTCCCTTAAAGCTGGACGGCTACGTGCCTTTGTCCCGCCGATGGTGGAACTCGTCGCGGCGGGCGGGATCGCCGCGGTCGTGTGGTACGGCGGTTCGAGCGTGGTGTCAGGGGATCGGACGCAAGGCGAGTTCGTCGCCTTTCTCACCGCGCTCCTCCTGCTGTACGAACCATTCAAGCACCTCACCCGCACCAGCGCCGCCACGCAAAACGGTCTCGCCGCCGCCGAACGGCTCTTTGAGGTGCTCGACGAACGGAGCGAGATCGCGGACCGCCCTGGCGCGCAGGAACTCGGCGGCGTGAAACATGGCATGCGGTTCGAGGGGGTACATTTTCGTTATCTTGATGAATGGGTGCTCAAGGGCATTGATCTGGAAATCCGCACCGGCGAAGTCGTGGCGCTGGTTGGGCCAAGCGGCGGTGGGAAAAGCACCCTCGCCGATCTGATCCCGCGCTTTTATGACGTACAGCAGGGGCGCATCACGATTGATGGCAAGGATATTCGCGACCTCACCCTCGCCTCACTGCGCGCGCAGCTCGCGATTGTTTCGCAATCGACCTTTCTCTTTAACGACACGGTGCGCAACAATATCGCCTACGGCTCCCCCGACTTGCCGTTGGAAGAGGTGGTCGCCGCCGCGCAAGCCGCGTATGCGCACGATTTCATCATGGCATTGCCGCAGGGCTATGACACGATCATCGGCGAACTCGGCTCGACCCTCTCTGGTGGACAACGGCAGCGGCTAGCCATCGCCCGCGCCTTGTTGAAAAATGCGCCGCTCTTGATCTTGGATGAAGCCACCTCGTCGCTCGACAACGAATCCGAACGCTATGTCCAAGCGGCGATTGAACAGTTAGTGATTGGCCGCACTGTTCTGGTCATCGCGCATCGCCTATCGACCGTCCATCACGCCGATCGCATCGCCGTGCTCATTGACGGGAAAATCGTCGAGCAGGGGCACCATTCGCAACTCTTGGCGCGCAATACGCAATATCGCAAATTGTATGACCTCCAATTCCACGACGCCCCCCTTCAATAATGCCCCCTCGCGGTTTCCACTAGGCGAAGAGTTGAAAATTCGCGGGTGGACCATCCTAGCGCTTGGGGCGCTTCGCACGTTGGGGCTGACCATACGGAAGCAACATGTTGGGGGCGAAGAGCTGCTGGCCTATTGGGAACGCCGCCAGCAAGTGATCTTGGCGTTTTGGCATGGCCGGATTCTCTTCATGCCGTTTTCTTACCAAGGCCACAAAGCCTGCATTATGAACAGCATCCACCGTGACGGGGAGATTATCACGCGCGTGATCAAACGATTCGGTATCAGTGCCGTGCGCGGTTCTTCGACTCGTGGGTGGATGGGCGGCCTCAAAGGGATGCTCGAAGCCTATCACCAGGGCTACGATCTGATCGTGGTGCCTGACGGGCCACGTGGGCCACGGTATCAAGCGAAACCGGGGGTGCTGCAATTGGCACGCGCCACGGGCGCACCGATTTTTCCTGTCACCTGTAGTGCCGCGTGGAAGCTCACGATCCCGAGTTGGGATCAACTCATTGTGCCTCTTCCGTTCAGCCGGGTTCGCTACATGGCTGGCACGAAGATTCTGGTGCCACCCGATGCCTCGCCCGCGCTGATGGAAGAGAAGCGCGTGGAGCTGGAACACTCGCTTCTCCAGATTACCAAGGAAGCGGATGGGTATTTCGCGTAAGCATGTGTCGATGCACGGAGCGCCTCCCCCCTAGACTCCTAGACTCCTAGACTCTTAGACTCCCTAGACTCTCAGCCTCCTAGACATGGCGCTCCTACTCTACAACTGCATCCTCACGTTCCTCGCGCTGCTCGCTTCCCCAGTCGTCGTCGCGGCGTTACTCCTCCGCCCACGGTATCGCC
>JABFSC010000623.1 GCA_013140885.1 Deltaproteobacteria bacterium
GTCACGCATGGGGATCGCTACATTGCAGTCAATCTTGAGTGAGTCAGCCATGAGGTTCTCCTCCCTCTTCCAGCGGGAAGAGGGTTCAGGTGAGAGGGCGGGAATTTAGTCCGCGCCGATAGCGGTCAACCCAGCACGAGCACATTCGACATCCTGATCTTCGGTGCCGCCGCTGGCACCGACGCCACCGAGCAGTTCACCTTTCATAATCAGCGGCAGTCCACCACCGGCCAAGAGCAATGGTCGGCCCGCCATACTGGCGATACTTTCCACGAGTTGGGGGCGTTGTTTAGCGAGTTCGGCGACCTCGGCTGAGGTGCGTCGCAAAGTGCACGCGGTAAACGCCTTGCTCGGCGCCACGTTGGCGGTTAACCAGCGCGCGGTGTCCATGCGCGCCAATGCGACCAGGTTCCCTGACGCATCGACCACGGCGAGACTCATCCCAATTCCCATTTGTTGCGCTTTGGCTTTCGCTCCCGCGATGAAACGTTCCGCTAACTCCAATGTCAGTGGCATGATGTCTTCCTCCTTTGTGATTTTTTCGGGCTGGCGGTCTTGTGCCAGACGATATAGCGCTCATTGACCAAGGGGGTCAAGCGAACGTACAGTACCCAGCACTATGCCAAGGACCAGTAAAGAAGAATACGTTCGTAATATCGCTCAAAGCCTCAATCTCCCACCCGCGCTTATTGAAAAAATCACTGTCCAACGCCTCGAAGGAGACGAGAGAGATGGCGGGTGGAGAATCGCGCGGACGATAACGGTCGCCGACCTTGAACCTTACGGCCTCGCGGACCGGCTCGCCGCTCCGGGAGCGCGGACGGTTTTTCGGTCAATCGTGGAGGATTAGCAGCCGCCATTTTTTGCTTGACAGATTATTGCCCTTTGCTCTACATCCAGGCGGAGAGCGCGCGGCGACGGACGCGACGCGGCCAACGAAGGACTCCACACAATGAGTGAGCAAAAACTGCATAACACGGTAGCCTTGGTGACCGGCACCAGTCCCAACATCGGTGGCGGCATCGCCGAAGGGCTTGCCGAAGTTGGGGCGAAAGTCGTCTGCGTTGACATCCACCCGGAGAACGCCAACCAATGCGCCGCCGAGATTGTCAAACGTGGCGGGCAGGCCATCGGCGTGGTGTGCGATGTCACGAATGAAGAGCAGGTGAAGGCCACCGTCGCCCGTGCCCACAGCGTCTACGGCGGGGTCGATATTTTGGTCAACAGCGCCGTGATCTTTAATCAAAAGGGCGTGTTGGACATGTCGCTAGCGGAATGGACGCGACAAACCTCGATCATTCTGACTGGCGCGTTTTTGTTCACCAAGTATGTCGCGCGCCAGATGATCGACCAGAAGCGGCCTGGCAACATCATCAACATCATCTCCACCGCGGGCCATCAGGGACAGCCGCGCAATGTCGGCTACTGCACGGGCAAGAGCGGGTTGCTCAATTTCACTCGGTCGGTCGCGATGGAGTTGATTGAGTATGGCATTCGGGTGAATAGTCTGACGCCGACCGCGACGGACCCTGGAGAAAGCATTGAACGGGCGGAGCGATGGGGACAGCCCATCGCTAACGCGCAACAACTCAGGAATATGTTCGAGCCGTTTCGTAAAGGCGCGCCAATGCGCAAACTGCCGAGCCCCCAGCATTACGCGAAAGCGATCGCGTTTCTCGCGTCGGCGGACGCGGAGATGATCACGGGCATGGACCTGCGCGTCGATGCGGGTACAATCGCGCGCTATTGGGCGTGGACGCCGGAGAATTAAAACGTAAGGCGTAAAACGTAAGACGTAAGACGTAACCACCCGCCTCCCCTTTTATTTACGTTTTACGCTTTACGTCTTACGCCCCAGGAGCCCCTATGGAAAACCTTTCGCTCGACCACATGATTATCGACGACCGTGAAGCGGGCTTGTTTCGCGTCAATCGCCGGTCGTTCACTGACCCGGCGATTCTCTCCCTCGAACGAGAGCGCATTTTTGATCGGTGCTGGATTTATGCTGGCCATGAATCGGAAGTGCCGAATCCTGGCGACTTCCGCTCGCGGCGGGTCGCGGGTCGCCCTATCATCCTCGCGCGTGGGGATGATGGCCAGGTGCGGGTGCTGCTCAATACCTGCCCACATCGTGGCGCGTTGGTCTGCCGCGAAAACGCTGGTAACGCGCGCTCGTTTCAATGCCCATACCATGCCTGGACATTCAACAATCAAGGGGAGTTGATCGGTCTCCCTGGAGAAGATTCCTATAGTTCCGCGTTTGATCGCCGGGAACGCAGCTTGGTGCCTGCTCCGCGTGTCGAGAGCTATCGTGGGTTCGTGTTCGTGTGTTTCGATCCCGCCGTGGAAACTTTGGTCGAATATCTCGCCGACGCCAAGGAGTATCTGGATCTCGTCTGTGACCAATCGGAAGTGGGTATGGAGATCGTCCACGGCACGCAGTCGTACAGCATGCGCGCGAACTGGAAGTTACTGGTGGAAAATAGCATTGACGGCTATCACGCGATGCCGACCCACCAGCGCTACATGGCCTTTCTGGCCGAGAGCGGTGGCTTGGATATGCAATCGGTGTCACGACTACGAGGGGCGGGAAAGGCGTTGGGCAATGGCCACGCGGTCATTGAGTACGAACCGCCCTGGGGCCGTGTGATCGCGCGGTGGGCTCCGTCGTTTGGTGAAGCGAAGAAAGCGGATATCGCCGCGATCCAACAGCGACTCGAAGCCCGCTTTGGCGCGGAATGGGCCTACCGGGTCGGCCAGACGAGCCGCAATCTCGCGATCTTTCCGAACCTGGTCATTAACGACATCATGTCGATCACGGTGCGTACCTTCTTTCCGGTCTCGCCGGATTACATGGAGGTGAGCGCCTGGGCCCTCGCGCCCCAGGAGGAGAACGCGGCGGATCGCGCGCTGCGGTTGGATAACTTTCTGACCTTTCTGGGACCAGGCGGATTCGCCACGCCGGATGATGTCGAGATGTTGGAGTCGTGCCAAAAAGGATTCGCCAATCGCGAAGTCGTGTGGTCCGACATTTCCCGTGGCATGAAGCGTGAGCAGCCGCAGACCACCGACGAGTTGCAAATGCAGACCTTCTGGCGACAGTGGCACGAGCGGATGACCCCACCCCCGGCTTCACAGAAAGTGCGCCCGGTGCGGTCGGGCAAACGACGAGCGGCGTGAAACGTGAATATGTAAATATGTAAAACGTAAAAAGACAAACCGCGGGATTCATTGCTTCCCATTTACGTTTTACATATTCACGCGTTATGTCGCTCGTTGTACGCGAAACATACCATCACTACGCTATGGCAATCGCATCGACTTCCCCCATCACTCGCCAACATGTCGAAGACTTTTTCTATGAAGAGGCGGCACTGCTTGATGAGTGGCGGCTGGAAGAATGGCTCGCGCTGCTGACCGACGATGCGGCCTACTATGTGCCCTCCACCGACATGCCGGACGGGGACCATCGTCGGCATCTCTTTCTGGTCGCGGACGACATGCCGCGTATTCGTTCGCGGGTGAAACAACTGCTCGGCAGATTCGCCCACGCGGAGCAGCCGCGGTCGCGCACTCGCCGCATGATCGCCAACGTGCGCATTCGCAAAATCGAGGGCGAGAATATCTTCGTGACCGCGAATTTCATCGTGAATCGCATGCGCATGGAGCAGCTGGACACGTACATTGGCCGCTACGAACACATCTTGGTGCAACGCAATGGGACGCTGAAACTCCGCGAGCGCCGGGCGATTCTTGATCTCGACGCGCTCCGGCCACAGGGAAAAGTGAGCATTATTCTTTGAAGCGTCAAACGTAAATAGGTGAAACGTAACCGCCCCATTACGTTTTACCTATTTACGTTTGACGTCTTCCCCATCTTCCAAGGAGAACGACAATGGGCGAAATCTTCGGTATCGGCATGTCCCACGTCCCCTACATGATGAACGCGCCGGAAAACATGTTGCGCATGCGGCAAATGCTGATGAACGTGGTCGAGCGCATCGAGGGACAACCGTTTCAGGACCCGCCCGAAGCGCTGGCGCAGTTGGGGGCCGACCCCGAAGCCGTCGCGCACGAACATCATCGGCTGCATTGGCAAGCGTTCGACCGGCTGCGCGCCTACATTGATGAGGTGAAACCAGACGCGATTCTCATCATCGGCGATGACCAAGCCCAATGCTTTCAAGCCAATAACATTCCGCCCTATGCGCTCTATGTCGGCGACGAGGTCGATGCCAAACCCTTCTACATGTCGCGCTTCCCCGGCGATGTGGAGTATGTCAAACGCACCTGGGGCGTGACTCCCGATCATCAGTATCACTGGCCGTGCCATTCCGAGGTCGCGGTCGCCATTCGCGATGAACTGATTCGTGGCGGGTTCGACATCGCGTCGTCGAACAACTTGAATAGTGACCGCTGGCAAAACGGGCTGGGCCACGCGCACGCGAACACACAACTGTTTCTCCACAACGACGATGGTCGCTATCCGATCATTCCCCTGTTCATCAACTGCTATGGCACGGACCTCAACATTTTCGGAACGATGGCCTCTGGACAAGCGATTGAAGCGCGCGCGGCGCACGGCTATCCGCCAGCGCCAAGCTCGCGACGACTGTATGAAATGGGACGGGCGATTCGCCAAGTCTTGTTGAAACGACCTGAGCGCGTCCTGGTCTGCCCCAGTTCGACATGGTCCCACACCTGGCTCACCAAGAAGTACCACCACATGCGGATGGATGTGGAAGGCAACGCGGAGAAAATGCGCTGGTTTGAGCGCGGGCAAGGCAGCCTCATGGCCGACTATGATTCGCCTGATATTGAAAACAACGGTGACCACGAGGTGCGCAATTGGATCGTGGCCGCTGGGATCATGGGCAACCGACCAATGGAAATCACCTGGCAAGTCACGTCATGGGTATCCACTGGATTTCGCGTGTTTGGGATTTGGCGTTAAATGGAATCTCCCGCCGTGCGTGTCATCGACATGCACAACCACATCGTTGCTCCTGAAGTCGTGGCCTTTCTCGAACGGGAAGGCCACCGGTACGACACGCGCATTATCGAACGCGACGGCAAACGGCTCTTTCTCATTCGAGAAACCGCGTTGCGCCCGATCCATGACAAGATCACCAAAGCCGAAGCACGACTCGGCGACATGACCGCCGAAGGTATCGACATCCAGGCGGTCTCCTGCGTGCCGTTTCTGATGTACCCAGAAGTGACGCCGGAACTTGGGTTGGCCATTGCCCAGGTCAACAACGATGCCCTGGCCGCGATTCATGCGCGCCTCCCTCAACACTTCGTGCCCCTCGCGGCGGTTCCTCTGCAAGACCCACCCGCGGCGGCAAAAGAGCTGGAACGGGCCGCGCAACTCGGCTTGCGAGGCGTGGAGATTCCACCGAATCTGCAAGGGCAAGGGCTTGATGAACCCCAATTCGAGGTCTTCTGGGCGGCGGCGGAAGCCTTGCGCATGGTCGTGTGTCTTCATCCCTTCGAGGCGGTCCCGCATGGGATGCTCGCGCGCTATGGGCTCGGCAATCTCGTCGGCAATCTGTATGACACGGGACTCGCGGCGGCGTTGTTGATCTATGGCGGTGTGTTGGAGCGACATCCCAATTTGCACGTGGTGCTTTATCACGCGGGTGGTGCCTTCCCCAGTGTGGTTGGGCGGCTCGACATGGGCCACACTCTGCTCCCTGAGTGCAAATCAGCGATTCCGCGCCCGCCTTCTTCGTACATTGAACAGTTGTCGTTCGATACGATTTCTTTTAATCGCCACATGTTGCGCTATCTTGTGGACACGTATGGAGCTGAACAGGTAGTGATTGGCAGTGATTATCCGTTACCCGCCGGACCAGCGCATCCCGTCGCCGAGGTCAAGGCCTTGGGGCTCTCGCCAGCCGCCGAAGCCGCTGTTTTGGGTGAAAACGCGAGTCGCTTGCTACGGCTCACGTAGACGATCTCCCGCGAATCAATCTTGCCGACCGAATTCGGCAATGGGCAGGGCGGGAGCTTCCAGGTTCCCTCTCCCGGATGGGAGAGGGTCAGGGTGAGGGGGATCAAGGTGATTACCGATTGTGTTTGTCACAGTGTATCAAGTGGAAAAGG
>JABFSC010000036.1 GCA_013140885.1 Deltaproteobacteria bacterium
GCGCTGGTAGTAGGCGGCACTGCAAGAGACACTCTCCGATTTCAGACGGAAACGTTGTCGACTGAAGAATAGAGCACTGCGGCGCGGAGGCGAAACAGCCCGAGCGCCGCAGTGCCGTCCTCTTGTATCACATCCAAAACGGCAAACCTGCTGAGGAGGTGACCGATGGCCAACAACTCTCATGCGACGTTTCAGAAACGGCAGAAAGAGCTCGCGCGTCAGCAGAAACAGCGTGACAAAACCGCGCGACGTTTAGAAACAAAACAGCGCAAAGCACAGACCGCTCCGCGCGACACCGGAGCGGAAGACCCCGACATTGCTGGTATCCGCCCAGGACCACAGCCATTACCGGAACAGTGGGACGTGTAGGAACTGGACGGCTGCAACCAAGCCCGCGCGAATTCGTCCCTGGAAAAACCAGGGGTTCAAGGAATCAGACGGTATTCGTCGCCTTCACTCCCTGCCCTCTCCTATCTGGGCAATGGCGGGGAGTGAAGGCGATTCGTTTTCAAGGAGCAGGCTTTACGCCATGCGCCACACCCATACGCGATATCTCCTTTGGGACTACCGGGAGATGCGAGAGGGAAAGGATCGGTATGCCACCACCACCAAGAACTAACCAATTCGCGACTCGTCGTACCGCCACGCGCCAGCCGGTGCGACTCTTGACCGCGCACGAGAAACCGCGCCCATGCGACTGGCCGACCTGTGCCAAAGCCGCGACCGGGGCGGATGAAAACAAAGCCTACTGCCCGACTCATTTCTTCGCTGCCGTTCATAAACATTGGTGAGTGAGCCGATGCTGAGAGTGCCTGGGACTCCTACCACGGTGCGCACCGCCATGAGATCTCCTCTGTCTGGTCGGACGGACCACGACACCCGCCCTCGTCCAAGGAGTTTTATTCTATGAGAGCCTTTCGAACGGAATCGACCTATTATTTCTCTTCAACCCACCTTATCCCTCGTGGAGCGATCGTCTTTCACTCGGAAAAACTCAGACGCTATATCCACCCCGTTGAAGGCTTTTTGCTCGACGGCCATCCTCGTGTCCAGATGCTCCCTGACGCGGAGAGCGAAGTGCTGGAAACAAAGTGGCATGATGCGCTCGCCCGCTATGCCGACGGGCCGCGCGTGCGCGCGGAGTCTCGCTAAAGACGACGAGATGTAGGGGCGCAAGATTTTGCGCCCTCCTCCCACGACTTGATGCCATGGCCTGGCTCCTTTGCGCCTCTCTCCGTCTCTTTCCTTGACAGGGTTTCCCGTGCGTGCGAGATTGACCTCACTTTCAGTCCACGAGGCGGTGCACATGTCGGTCCCGTTTCCCTCCTTAGCCTTTCTCCAAACCTTGCAAAGCGCCATGCAGCACGACGCCGCGCGCTTTTGCCGTCTCGGCTTTATCGATACCACCTTTGGAATGCACATCGCCGCGCCGAACGGGCAACACTGGCGCTATCTCCTCACCTTTGAGGTGTTCGACTGTCGTGAGATCACCGAAGTGCGGGAATTTGACCTACCCGCCATCGACTTTGTCATCACCGGAGACCTCGCGGCATGGACGGAAATGCTGCAAAACATCCAGCAGCACCACGGGGCGGACGTGACCCATTCGCTCAACACCCTGACCCATTTTGGCGAGCGCATGACCATTGCGTATGACGACCCCGATAATCGTGACAAATTTTTCCGCTTTCAGGAAAGTATCCAAGAGTTTTTCAATCTCGCGCAGGCACTCGATCTCGATTTTCCTTCCATTGATCTCTCCACCCTGGCTCGCGGGTAACTTCTTTCCTCGTATAAGGAGCAGCGTATGGCCTACCTCAGCACTATTGATTTCTTCGAGGATCAAAATTTCCTCGACCGCTGGCGACGCACCTTGAAAGGGGATCTCGACCTCTCTTGGATGCACGCGCAAACCGAGAAGGTGTCCGTCGCTCCCGAAAACCCCCGGCGGGGACTCACGCTACGTGACTTGGACACGGGGTCGTATGGCTTCACCGAGTTGCCGGAATTCCAACGGCAAAACCGCAGCTTCGCGCCCCGTGGCGCGGAGTTGCCCGACGGCTTGCCGGACCTACAAGCCGAAGTCAACCAAAAAGGGGAGGTGTGGGCCTACAACACCGAAGGCTACTACGAGGAGGCGATGACCCGGCAGTGGAACGCGACCCTTGACGTGCCTTGGGCCGACTTGGCGAAACAGGAGTTGCCCGACGACATCAGCCGCGCCTACGCCCAACTGCTGACCTTTCTCACGGAAGTCGAAATGATCGCGACCGATGTGCCCGCCAAATGGATGGGCCGCCTCAATAACAACTTCATGGAAGTGAAGAATTTCATGGCCACGCAGATCATGGACGAGGCGCGACACGCGGAGGTGTTCCGCAAACGGGCGCTCACCACGGGGTATGGCCTGATGAAAGCGAGCCCGCCCAATGAAATCAGCCTCAAGCAGATTCGCGATGCCGACTCCTTCGCGGAGATGTCGTTGTCGCTCCATCTGATTGGCGAAGGCTTCGTGCTGACCCTCTTCCGCTTCAGCGAATATATCGCACCCACCGAAGCTGACAAGAAAATGTTCCGACTGGTGATGCAGGATGAAGCTCGTCATGTGGGCTATGGAGTGCAACACCTCAAGTGGGTGATGCGCCACTTCCCAGAGAAACGCGAAGTGATCCACAAGCATCTCGACGAAGCGGAGAATATGATCTTCAGCGGCGGCAACGGCTTGGAAGTGACCGAACCGTTCATCATCCTCGCGGGTAAGGGACTCAAAAAAGAGAACATCGAGCAAGGGTGCAAGATCACCGCGCTGTTTCAGTTGAAACAGATGGAAGAGTATTTCGAGCGACTCGACAAATGTGGCCTTGGCGAGCGCCGCAAGATAAGCAAGCTGCATAACGCCATGGAACTCACCCGCGCCTCATTACAAGAAGCTGGCGTGCGCGCGGGCTGATCGAGTGTCATCCGCAAATGACCCGAAACCTGTCACCCGAAACCCGCTATTCGTGACCGGCCTATGGCTTTTTATCTCGAAAAAGATTTCTTTGAAGACGTGGAGCTGTTCACCCTCGTCCAGAAAGTGATGCAGGGAGAACTGACCCTGCGGTGGTACAACGCCAACACGGAACATGTCCGCGTGACCCCGCACAATGCCGCCCGTGGTCTGACGTACGAAGACTGCAACGTCGGCTCTTACGGCTACGACCGACTCCCGGACTTGATTCGGACCAACTACAGCATGGCTCCGCGCGGCTCGGAACTGTGGGGTAAGCTGCCAGACCTGGGCTATACGATCAATCGCAAAAGCGAGGTGTGGTCGGATAACGTCGTGACGTTGTATGAAGAGGCCAAAGCACGACGGTGGGCTCCCGCCGTAGACATCACGTGGAATGACCTCATCGCCTCCCCAGTCCCTGAACCACTCGAAACGGCGATGGCGCAGCTTTGCACTTTTCTTCAAGAGTGCACGACCGTCACTTTGGGGATCGCGGCCCATCATATCTACTCGATTAACCAAGAATTCCTTGAATTGAAGAGCTACCTGTGCGCGCAAATCCTCGATCAAGCACGGCATGTGGATGTCTTTCGTAAACGAGCGCTGCTGGGGGGCCACGGGCTCAAGCGCGCGAGCGTGGCGGCCGAGCAAGCCTTGAAGGAATTGCTGAGCGCGGAAACGTATGCCGAAAGTTCGGTTGGCGGCAACGTGATGCTGGGGAGTTTTCTTCTGGGGCTCTACCGTCATCTCGCGGCGGTCGCGCCTTCACCAACCGACGGACGCCTTTTTCGACTCGTGCTTCAGGATACGGCCCGTCTTGTCGCCTACGGCAGTGGGAATCTTCAGTATCAGCTCGCCCATCAGCCACAACACGTGACCTCGCTGAACGAGTATCTCGACACGGCTGAGCACTGTTTGCTCGGTCTGATTGGCAGTCAGGAATGTGTCGAACCGCTCATCATCCTTTCTGGTGGTGGCACCAGTAGAGAGCACACGCAACTGGGCGGTCAGCGCGTTGCCCAGTTCCTCGCGACGATGGTCGCCGAGTACCTCGAACGCTGTGAACACGCGGGCTTGACTGGACGTAGCCAGCGCAGCCGCTTGCCGCGGTATCTTCGGCAGCTGGGGATATAATCCGCCAATAAAACGCGTCGCCTCTTGCTTGTCCCTTTCCCACTTCTTGTATACGATCCGGCGCATGGCTTCCGCCTTCAACAACCCATTTCGGGACCTCAAGAAGACGGTCAAAATTCCAGAGAAGCCAGTTGTGCAGGCGAAACCTGTGCCACTACCTCCCCCTCCCCAAGAGCCGGTCGAGAGTGAAGAAGAGTTCTTCGCACGGCAGATGCTCAATGTCCTGCCACTGAAGAATGATGGGCGGGTCCGGGTGACGCCTCCGCTTCCGACCATAGCCTTACGAGCACAGGCGGAAGAAAATGAAGCGCTCGCTGAATTGTCGGACCTGGTGGCCGGACGGACGGATTTTGACATCACCGATACCGATGAATATCTCGAAGGAACCATCAGTGGGCTGGACATTCGCTTGGTACGCAAACTGCGGAGCGGCGATTTCTCACGGCAAGCGGCTCTGGACCTGCACGGCATGACCTCGGACGCGGCGCATCTCGAAGTCGAGAATTTCATTCTCGGAGCCGTGCGGATGGGTCTGCGGTGCGTGCTCATCGTGCATGGACGGGGGCGGAATTCGCCTGGGCAGATTCCCGTGTTGAAAGATCGTTTGAAACAGTGGCTGACACGGGCCAAGATTGGGCGCATGGTGCTTGCCTTCGCCACCGCGCGCCCGCACGATGGGGGACCTGGCGCGATGTACGTGCTCCTACGACGCGAGCGCGGGCGCAAACTGCCTCTGATCGTGCTCGAAGGAGCCAAACGATAACCAAGGGTCAAGAACACTATGATCAATCCTCCTCCTCGCCCTCCAACGATGGCGTACACTGGTGAAGCGGGCAACATCTTTACCTGGACGCCAGCCCAGAGTCGCAAGCAACAACTCACCTGGAGTTGGGAAGAACAACACCGGGCGCTCTCGGAGCAGGCGGCTTCGGGACGCCTCACGCATATCTGGCCGACGTGGGCTCCGGATGGGAGTCGGATTATCTGTTTTGGCATACGCGGGGTTGGGAAGGATACGGTGGAAACGAGTGTGTTTTCCGTCGCCGCAGATGGTATTGAGTCGTGGGAATTGACGAGCTTGTCAGGCAAAATGCCGATTTACGGAAACTGGTCCCCTAGCGGGGATGCCTTCGCGGCGCTAGTCCAGCGGGGCGAACAAGAATTGTCGCTGGAAATTATTCGCTTTGATGGACTCGGGAAAACGCTCCCGCTCATCAGTGGTGCACCACTCTTCTGGTCCTGGTCTCCACGTGGGGATCGGCTCGCGGTCCATGTCGGCGGGAGTCGTCGTGCCTCAGCCACCGCACAGGTGTTGATTCTCGATGCCGTGTCGGGACAAACCGTGAGTCTGGTCACCGATCACCCCGGAGAGTTCCGCGTTCCGGCTTGGGCTCCACACGATGACCTGTTGACCTACGTTGAACAGGACGCCCATGGCCACGACACGCTCATGCTTCTTGATGTTGCCACTGGCGAAAAAGGCCCGGTCGCGGCAGGGGAAGGCGGCATAGCGGCCGTCTGGTCCCCTAACGGAGAGACCCTAGCCTTCGCCCATGCGGTTCGTCCTGGGTCGTCGCTGTTCGCCCCGATTCGCGTGGTGGACCTCGCAAGTGGGAAGATGACAACGCTGATCGAGGCTCCGGTCACTGGGTTCTTTTGGTCTCCACACAATGAAGCGCTGTGGTACGTGAGTTTGGATAGTGGGCGCAGTTATCTGCGGTGGCATCGCTTCCTGCGTAGCTCTGGGGAGACAACTGAACTCGCCCGCTTTCTACCGAGTCGCGAGCAGATGTTTGTGTTGTCATTTTTTGATCAGTACATGTTGTCCCACCCTCCGCTCGCGCCCGACGGCAAGACACTGGCGTTCTCCGGCTACCTGCTCAATCCGGCGGGCTCAACAACAGCAGCGCAAGTGTACACGTTGTCACTCGATGATCCCGCCGAACCACGACCCGTCGCGACGGGTGACTTCGTATGTTGGAATCCGGCAGCATGAAGAATGAGGTCCAGCGCTCCATTCTTTACTCTTCACTCTTCACTCTTCACCCTTCACTCTTTCCTACGAGGGCTTCCTCTTCCACAAGCGCGTGCTATGGTAGCCGCCATTTTAACAAAGGCTAAAGCAGGAGTATGAAAACATTTCTCAGATTGCTCGTGGCGGCGCTGCTGTGTAGCGCATGCTCGTACATTATGCCGCCGCGCGAGGTGGAGTGCTGCGAAAAGAAAGCGGCCTGTTGTCATGGGCAGATGTGTTGTTTGCCCCGGTATGCCAAAGCCGCTGGTGTTGAACCAAAAGCATTTACCCCGGAAGTGCCGGTGTATAGCTCAGCCCAAGACGTTGAACCGCCACCGGGCGCGACGCTGGAGCAAAAGGGCTGGTTTGCTCGGCTCAATCCGTTCGAGGGGTCGGACGTAGGGTCCTCGTCCTCCGCCTCTTCATCATCCTCGGAAGAATCGTCAGACGACAGCTTCTGGGGCAATTTGTGGCCGTTCTAGGGCCAATCTCGGACCAGTCCCACCAGTCCAAAACAGGTCGAAACACGTCTCACGCTATATCGCCCGGATGGAACGGAGCGGGTCCGGGTGGATTTCGTGACCGCCTATATTCCTTCAGATTCAGAATGGGAGACGCCGACTCGGCGGAGAAAAAAATCATGAAAGGACTGATAACGATCTGTTCCGAGTGCTGTACACCGACAACATTACGGAATATCACCATGACGTTTGAACGACATGGGATTACGGCGGCGATGTCAGGGATCCCAGCGATGGTGTGTCCGCAATGCGGACAGGAATATGTACCAGGAGAGATTGCCGGAGACGTGATTGATACCGGCTCCCGCACCATTGACGCGACCGAAGCGCTCTTGAAACGCACTGACCATCACTGTGGGGAGCTGTTCCCAAACCGCACTGGACTTCCGCCGGAACGTTTAGAACTGGCGCTGGCTTCGGAAGGAAGGTAGCCCGGATAGAACGGAGTGGAATCCGGGGTCCCCAGCGCTCGCCCTGGCGTCCTGGATTGTGCCGCGCTCCATCCAGGCTACTCGCTAGCGAACAGAAAAACGGAGGGTGGATCGCGCCCAGCGGCTCAGGGGATACCCGCACGTCTGCGGGAATCGGCTCTCCCTCTTCGAGCAGTTCCGCGACAATCATCCGCGCAACTTCCTGGATATGTAGAAGCGCCTCATCTTCGGTATTCCCCCAGGTCGCTGCTCCCAGATGAGCCAGCGCGGGACAATGGGCGGACCATCGGTCCTCATCTGGCTCTACGACGACGCTGAATACGTAGGTCTTCATACACGCTTCACTCCCGTGAAGAGCTCTATCCGCTCTCACATATTCCCCGCAAGGTGGAAAATCATGTGCACCCTGGCGGACAGAAGAGATTTTTCCTTAATTCTGGGCCTTTAGTTGCCTGCCTCCCGTGATAAGGTGGTCCGCCATGAACGCGGATGTCGTTACGACGCGAGTCTATGCCCTCATCGTCCACCGGCCGAAAAGTGTCCTGCTCGGCATTCTCCTGCTTACCGGTTTTTTCGCCTACCATGCGCAACACATCCGCTTGGACAGCTCGGTCGAGAGCCTCCTGCCACGGGGTGATACCGCGAAAACCTACTACGATGAAGTCCGCGGACTCTTTGGCAGTGACGAAGTGGGCGTCATCGGTATCATCACGGATGATGTGTACGCCCCCCACGTGCTGGCGAAGATCAAACGGCTGACCGAAGCGATCCGGCGAATCCCAGAGGTCAAGAATGTCATCAGTCTCACGAATGCCCCCGATGTCGTGATGAGCGTGGCCAAGGAGTCCACGTTGCTCGTGCCCGATGTCAATCTTCCCCACGCCGCCGTGGCGGAACTCAAAAAGCGATTGCTGGACCAGCCCATTTACTTGAAGAACCTGGTGTCGCGAGATGGGCGCGCGGCCGCGATCAATATATTCTTCGAGAACTTAGGGGATGATGAGTTTTTTCGGCGCGGCGTTGATGACATCATCCAGGCGTTAGTCGCCAAGGAAACCGGCCCCGAACAACTCTATTACACCGGCCTGCCTCATTTCAAAGTCTATTCCACTCGCGCGATGTGGAATGACTTGGCTTTCTTCGTCCCCTGCACCTTGCTCCTCATCGTCATCATGTTGTTCCTGAGCTTCCGCTCGCTGCGCGGAGTGCTGTTGCCAGTGCTGACGGTGGTGGTGAGTCTGATCTGGACCTTGGGACTCATGGTGCTCATGGGGAGCAGCCTCAGTCTTGGTAACATGGCCTTGCCCCCGTTGATCCTGGTGCTCGGCACCGCGTATTCACTGCACGTTGTGTCGGGGTATTACGAGGAGGTCCGGCCTGACCGGTCGGTGAGCGAGGTGATCCTCGCCACGTTGCGCGCGACCAATACGCCGCTGTTCATCGCCGCGTTCACCACCGTCCTCGGTTTTCTCTCGCTCATGGCCAATCGTATTGTCAGCATTCGCGAACTCGGCCTGTATGCGTCCATCGGCATCTCCACGGCGTTTGTCCTGTCCATCGTCTTCGTGCCGGCCGTGCTGGTCGCGCTGCCGCTGCCGACTAGACGGGTTGAAGCCTTTTCGCCCGGGGTGACCGTGGTGATGCACGCCCTCGCGCGACTGTCGAGCCGGTATCGCCGTGGCGTTATCACCACGGGTGCGATCATCGTGCTCGTCTCCGCCTGGTATAGCGCGACGATCCAGGTGGGCTCCGACTTCCAATCGTTTTTCCGCGAGACGGATCCGATTCGGCAGGCGACGGATACTATCAACCAAGCCTTGGTTGGCAGCATGACGTTCTATGTGGTGATTGACGGCACGGAAAAGAACGTCATCAAGAAATGGGATACGCTCTGGCGCATCAAGAACTTGCAACTCTATATCGACACCTTGCACGGCGTGGAGAAGACGATCTCCTTCGTGGACTACTGCGAGATGCTGGATCGCGGAATTCAGGAGATTCCCCTCGCGCCAGCGGAAGGCCAAGTGCTCGAAACCCCATCGCCAGAGGAGAAGACGACCTTCTGGTCGAATCCAGACCAGCTCAAGGGTGTGATGCGCCTGGTGTTCCTCAACGCCAGTGGCGTGGCCAGTGTCGTCAATCATCCCAACTATTCCCGGTCGACCATCCTCGTGCGAACGTCGCTGTCGCGCTCGCGCGAGATCGCGGCACTGGTGGAACAGATCGAGACCTTCGCGCGCAAGCATTTTCCGTCCGACCTCACGGTGACGCCCACTGGCAATTTGGTGCTCCTTACCCGCACCACTGGTGATATTATCAACGGCCAGATTCAGAGCCTCGCGCTGACCGCGGGGGTCATCTTTCTGTTAATGTCCACCATGTTCTTGTCCGTCCGCGTCGGGCTCATCGCCATGGTGCCCAATGTCTTTCCGTTGTTTGTCTTTTTTGGCCTGATGGGTTTCACTGGCACCGAGCTGAACTTTGGCACCAATATCATCGCCTCCATCGCGCTGGGCGTCGCGGTCGATGACACCATCCATATCATGATGCGCTTGAGCAAGGCGGTGCGCATGACAACGGACCAAGAGCAGGCATTGCTGGAAACCCTCTCGACGGTCGGAAGGCCAGCGCTGTACGCGTCCCTGGTCCTGTTCTTGGGTTTCCTCACGCTCGGTTTTTCCACGTTCGTGCCGATTCGCGAGTTCGGATTGCTCTCGGCGACGACCATCCTCGTCGGCCTGATTGGCGAGATGACACTGCTCCCAGCGCTACTCGCGACGACGCCGATTATCACCTTGTGGGATTTGCTGTATGTCAAACTGGGCAAGGACCCGCACAAGACCATTGGTCTCTTCGCCAACCTGCGTCCGTCACAAGCGAAGATCGTGGCGCTCATGGGAGAACTCAAGTCGTTTCCACGCGGCCAGGTGATCGTCCATCCTGGCCAAGCGAGCAACGAAATGTTTGTCGTCATCAGTGGCCGCGCCGAATTGCGAGTCACCTCCGGGGGACAGACTCGTCCGCTGTGGGAATTGCACCGGGGCGATGTCTTTGGCGTGACCAGCTTGATGCGCAGTGAGGAGCGCTTGTCGGAAGTGATCGCCCTGGAGGACGTCGAAGTGTTAGCCATGGACGACCGGTTTCGCACGCGCGTGTGGCGCTACCCGCGGATCGCCGCGCGTATTTTCTTTAACCTCTCCACCACACTCCTGGAGCGTCTCCAAGAGACCTTGCAGCGCTCCCCACGGAGTCCACTCGAAGGGCGAACGGAAAAAATATGAAAGCAGTCTCGGTCCTCGGAAGCCGCGGCACCAGAAGAGCCGTAAGAATACTCACTCTCAGTTTATTGCTCGGCGCGACCGGCTCCCCGCTGGTGGCGGCGGAGCCGCAACCTGGCGACACGCTGAATCAAGAGAATTGGCAACAGGCGAAAAGTCTGTTGCCCGAAGGAATGCTCCCCCGTTTCGCAGATGGGAGCTATCAAGCCCAGATTGTATCCCCCCCTACAACCATGACTTGGGGGAGTGCCTTCACATCCGCGTCGGCGGCGAACGCGGACAAATTCGAGGTTGATGCGGACGGTGCCCTCGTGGTGAAAGGGACGAAGACGGTACCGCCGTTTCTCTATGGCACGCCTTTCCCTCGCATTGATCCCACGGATCCACAGGCCGCGGCGAAGGTGATCTATAATTTCTCGTACACGTTGATGCAGGCGGATGATGTGGACCGCTCCAGCGTGCTGCACTGGGTGGTACCGAAGGAGGTGCAGAACCAGGTCGAGTTTCGGACCCAGCTCTTGTTCCAGGGCGCGCGGTTTTCCGGACCCATCACCAATCCAGATGCCACCCTGCGCAAAGGCATCATTTCTGGCATCACGCCCGCCGAGATTTTCGGGGTGATGATTCTCGAATGGGTGTATCTTGACCCCAAGAAATGGAACTCGTTGTGGGGCTACGTGCCCGAATTGCGACGGGTGCGCCAACTCCCGCCGTTCAACGGGTCGGACAGTCTGTTTGGCTCCGACCTCGCGCACGATGACCCCTACCTGTTTTCCGGCAAGGTCCAATACTTTACCTGGAAGCTCATCGGGACTCAGGATGCACTGGTCCCCTATTCTCCCGCGAGTCCGCAGTTCCTCGTGCGGGAGGACAGTGGCTACAGCTTGGAGGAGCCCAAAGAGCCAATCGTCATGGGGTGGGAAAAGGCCGGGTGGCCGGGAAAAGCCTGGTGGCCGACGACCCTGCGACTGATGAAACGGCCGGTGTGGGTGATCGAAGCCACCGCCAAGGATGCGCAATATGAGTATGGGCGTCAGGTGTTATGGATCGACCGTGAATTGCACGTGGCCTATTACAAAGAGGCGTACAATCGCGCGGGCCAACTCTGGCGCATGTTGCTGAATTCCGTCACCGTGGTCCGCACCCCAGAGGGCGACTTCTCCCTTGCCCAACCCGATCTCACCTTATCCGTCGATGAACTCCAACAGCGGGCGACGGTGGAACTCCCCGCGAAGAAGAATCGTCCGACCCGGTTCAACGTTGGATTGCAAGACGTGGAGTTTACTTCGACGAAATTGATCGAGCGTGGCAAATAACCGAGGAGACGTGTGACCTACGGCGTGCCGCCGACTTCTCCCTTGAGCTTCTCAAGCCGCTGGCGCACGTCAGCGGAAGCTGGCGCGTCGCGCGGCACCAAGGCTAAGAACCGCTCGTATGCGGCGATCGCGCCCTTCGTATCTCCTTTGCTCGCCAGTGCTTCGCCGAGGTTCCCGAAAGGAGCCGCGTACTTGGGATCAATGGTCGTTGCTTCCCGCCATTCGGCGACCGCGCGATCGAGATTATTCTTGCGCATGAACACATACCCGATGTTATTGCGCACGAACGCCGAGTTCGGCACCAGCGCCAGCGAGGCTTGATACGCCGCCAGGGCGCCATCGATATCGTTGTTCTCCTGTAACGTGTCGCCAAGGTCGGCGAACGCCACGGCATTGCGGGGATCAAGGCGCACGGTTTCACGGAGCGCGACAATGGCATCGGGCAATTGATTTTTTCCGCGCAGGGCCGTGCCGAGGCTGTGATGCGCCTTGGCGAGCCTGGGGTCGAGTCGGATCGCTTCCCGCCACTGCTCAATGGCTTTATCGTGATCTCCGTGGTCGTACAGTTCTTCCGCGACGGCGAGGGTCGCTTGGGCTTTGACTAAATTCTCGGTGTGTGCCGAAAGGCCCTCCGCACCAACATCCATCCAGGGGGAACTCAACAAACACAGACTCGTCCCGAGGCACACGATCATTCCGCCAATGGTTCTCTTCATTATATGCTCCTTGACTCACTGTGATAGCACTCGCAATTTATAGCGTTGAATTTTTCCGGTGGTGGTTTTCGGTAATTCGCTCACGAACTCCACCCACCGGGGATACTTATGCGGCAGCGTGCGTTCCTTCACGAATTGCTGCAGTTCCGCCGCCAACGCGGGAGACGGAGCAACTCCCTCCTTGAGCACCACGAACGCCTTGGGCTTGAGCAGGCGATTGTCATCCTCCCAGCCCACCACGGCGGCCTCGAGCACGGCAGGATGCTCGAAGAGCAACCCTTCGACCTCGGCCGGGGACACCCACTGGCCGGAGATCTTCAACATGTCATCCGAACGTCCGCAGTACCAATACACACCCTCCGCGTCGCGGTAATACTTATCCCCAGTCCGAATCCACTCTCCCTGGAGCGCGCGCCGCGTGGCCTCGAGTTTACGCCAATAACCAGAAGTGACACTGCCACCCTTCACCAACAGATCCCCAATCTCGCCATCCTGGACCTCGTGACCGTCTTCATGCGTGATCCGCAGCTCATACCCCGACACGGGAGTCCCAGAACTGCCGGGATAGACCTGTCCGGCTCGGTTCGACAGGAAAATATGCAAAATTTCCGTCGAACCAATCCCATCAAGAATCTCCACGCCAAACCGTTCGCGCCAGCGAGTGAAGAGTTCCGCTGGGAGCGGCTCACCCGCCGAAAGACACACGCGCAGGCAAGAAAGGTCGTATGTGAGCCCCGCGTCCTTTACTTGCAGCATGGCGGCATACAACGTCGGAACCCCGAAGAAGAGCGTGGGACGGTAGCGTTGAATAGCCGCGAACATACTGTCCGGCGTGGGCCGCTCGGAGACGAGCACCGCCGTCGCGCCAGCGTGCAAGGCGAAGTACATCCCGCCACCCAACCCGTACGCGAAGAACAAGCGCGGAGCCGCCAAGGTCACATCATCGGGACCAATAGCCAACACCTCGCGTCCGTATGTGTCCACGCAGTAGCGCAAGTCGTGATGCGAATGCACGACTCCCTTGGGCATACCAGTGGAACCCGAACTATAGAGCCAGAGGGCCGTATCCTCACGATGTGTGACTTCTGGGTCCAGGACCGGCGAGGCGTGCGAGAGAAGGGTAGCCACTGACTGTGTATCAGGATGTGCCGCGCCCACGATGAGTCGGTGTTGGAGCCACCGACTCTGGGCCGCCGCTTGGGCCACGACCGGCCACACCTCACTGGAGGCGACGACCACGCGCGCGCGGCTGTCATTGAGTACATAGGCGTACTCGTCCACGCGCATGAAGGTATTGACCGGCACTGGGACGGCACCGATCTTGATCGCTCCCCAAAAATTGTAGACGAATTCAGGCGTATCCAGCAGCGCGAGCAGGACGCGCTCTTCCGCGCGCACCCCCAGGGCCCGGAGCGCGTTGCCCGCGCGATTCACATTGGCCGCGAGTTGCGCATACGTGATTTCGTGCTCCGCCCACCGCAGCGCCACGCGCGCGCCACGCTTTTCCTGGAGATGTCGATCAATAAACGCGGTGGCGGCATTCAGATACTCAGGGATGTCCGGCGTAGCCACGATAGAGGATACTCCTTTCTTGTCGTTACCCCACGAAGGAGAGGCGATTCTCGAACTCATCACTGCAAGTGACGATTTCGGACACGGTCCCACCGTCGCCAATTTTCTCGCGCACGGTAGGGAAAAAAAAATCTCCTGTCAACGCATACGCACTTGTCAAGAATGGAACCGTCAGATAAGCACAGAGGCCATGACCACCGTTTTCCTGCGGGTTGGGGTCCTGGTGGTGGTGGTGGCGAGTGTTGTTAGCGGTATTGCTCGATCCCAACCTGAAAACCTGCGCTTCGTGGTCCGTCGTTCTCCTTTCGTGCCACCACAATCGGCGGATACCGCTCCATCCATTCGCCGGATCAATCCCCAAGACCCTCCTAAAGGCTCATTGTCACAAGCGAATATCATCGTTCCAGTGTCCATGCCCTCACTTCCGGCTCCTCCGTTAGCTCCCGTTGAACCTCGACAACCGCGTGTCGCCGACCTCAAGCGGCGTGGGGTGCTCACGGTGCTCATGTATCACAGCCCAGCCACGTATTTTCTTCAGCGTGGGGCGCAACGCGGGTTGGAATACGAACTGGCCCAGGCGTTCGCCGACCAGTTAGGGGTCGAGTTGGAAATCCGCACGCCGCCGCCGGGGACCAGTCTGCTGACGTGGTTCCACGAGGGAAAGGGGGACCTCGTCGCCGGGGTGGAGACCATGGCGGGGATGGATCTCGGTCCGGTGGAGGTCTCGCGACCGTATCTGGAAGTGGCCGCGGAAGTCATCACCAAGAGTGACAAGTCCGCGCCCCGTCACCTGAACGAGCTTGCCGGAAAACTTGTCATGGTCCAGCCCGGCTCCGTGTATGACCAGCAGTTACAGATGCAAACACACGCCCTCTCCCTCCCACCCATTCTTCCACTGGCGCCGGGGAGCGAAGCGGTGGGGGAAGCGCTTGCCGCCGTTGCCCACGGGAGGGCCGCGGCCACCGTGATGATGGCGCCGCTCAGCGCGCTCGCGCGCACGTTGTATCCAGGACAGCTCCGGATCGCGTGGTCGCTCCCCCAACCCATTCGCCTCGTGTGGGCCGTGCGGGAGGGGCATGCGGAACTTTTAGACGCGGTGAATACCTACTTGGAACAGGTCGGTCGGTCGGGGTTGAAGAAAATGCTTCTGGATCGATACTTCGTCGATCCCGCCCATCTGCGGAACAGCACGTATGTCGGGGAAGGGACGCTCGCCGCCACGCGGCGCATATCGCGCTATGACCGGCTCATCGCGCAACAGGCCGAGGAAGCGGGCTTCGATTGGCGGGTCGTGGCCGCGCTGATTTTCGAGGAGTCACGGTTTGATCACGACCGCGTGAGCGTGGCGGGCGCGTATGGCCTTATGCAACTCATGCCCTTCACCGCGCGACTCGTGGGCGCGAAGAACTACCAAGAGCCGCGCGACAATATCGAAGCCGGGGTCAAATATCTCAGCTCATTGTGGCGCACGTTTCCGTATGGACGCCCGGAAGATCGCCTGGCGCTGACACTGGCGAGTTACGTGGTGGGACCTGGGCACGTGGAGGACGCGCAACGGTTGGCGCGCGCGTTGGGGTATGACCCCCACTGTTGGACGGACTCCATGGAACTCGTGTTGCCGTTGCTGGAAAATCCCAAATATCACAGGAAGTCACTCTTTGGCTACGCGCAAGGGCGGGAGGCGGTGCGCTACGCGAACGCCGTTCTCAAACGCGCCGCCATCTACTCCCAATACGTGGACCGCATCCTCCCGCCCGTGAAGATTCGTCCCACGCCCGAGCCTCAGGCCGCTTCCGCCGCAGGATAGCCGCTATACGTCAGCACCTTCCCGTCCCAATCCACCACCACGCGCGAGTGCTCGCCAATCTCACCAGCGAGGAGCTTACGACCGAGCGAGGTTTCAATCTCGCGCTGTAAGAGCCGCTTGAGCGGACGCGCGCCATAACTCGGATCGTATCCCGTGGTCGCGAAATACTCACGCGCTCGGTCGGTCAGCTCGAGGGTGATATGGCGTTCCGCCAAGCGTGCCCGCAAACGGAGCAACTGAATGTCCACGATCGACTTGAGATGCTCGCGCGAGAGGCTGTGAAACACGACGATGTCATCAATGCGGTTGAGGAATTCCGGACGGAACTGTTGTCGCAGCGCCTCCAACACGTCGCGCTTCATGTGCTCATACGCGGAGGTATCATCGCCCCCACGGTAGCCGAGAATCAGTTGACTCCCGACGTTCGAGGTCATGATGACCACGGTATTCTTGAAGTCCACGGTCCGCCCATGCCCATCGGTGAGCCGGCCATCATCCAGAATCTGCAGCATGACGTTAAAGACATCGGGATGCGCTTTTTCGATCTCGTCGAACAGAATGACTGCGTAGGGACGCCGCCGCACCGCTTCCGTCAATTGCCCGCCCTCGTCGTAGCCCACGTACCCCGGCGGCGCGCCGATCAAGCGCGCGACGGTGTGCTTCTCCATGTATTCGGACATGTCGAGTCGGACCATGTTGTTTTCATCATCGAAGAGGAACTCCGCGAGCGCGCGCGCCAGCTCGGTTTTTCCCACGCCGGTGGGTCCGAGGAAAATAAACGAGCCAATCGGACGGTTGGGGTCCTTCAATCCTGAGCGGGCGCGGATCACCGCGTCGGCCACCGCTTGCACCGCTTCCTCTTGTCCAATCACGCGCTTATGCAGGTGATCGCCAAGTTGCAAGAGTTTTTCCTTTTCCCCTTCCAGCAATCGGGACACGGGGATCCCAGTCCACCGCGACACCACGGCGGCGATGTCATCCTCGTCTACTTCTTCCTTTAACAGGCGCGCTTGTCCTTGCTCGCCACGGAGCCGCTCTTCTTCCGTCGCAAGCTCGCGTTCCAGTTGGACGAGCTTGCCATATTTGAGCTCGGCCACCCGGTTGAGGTCATACTCGCGTTGCGCCTGCTCCATCGCCACCTTGGTCTTTTCAATCTCTTCCTTGTAGCCCCGTAAGCGGGCAATGGCGTTTTTCTCGACTTCCCATCGCGCCTTGAGCTGGTCCGCCTCGGCTTTGACGTCGGCCAGTTCTTTCTCCAGTTTGGTCAACCGTTCGCGCGACGCCGCGTCGGTTTCCTTGCGCAGCGCTTCCCGTTCAATCTCCAGTTGCATCACTCGTCGTGAGGCTTCATCCAGCTCGGTCGGCATCGAGTTGATCTCGGTCCGCAGCTTGGCGGCCGATTCATCCATCAGGTCAATCGCTTTGTCCGGCAGGAATCGGTCGCTGATGTACCGATGTGACAGCACGGCGGCCGTCACCAACGCCGCATCCTTGATGCGCACGCCATGATGCACTTCATATCGTTCGCGTAACCCACGCAGAATGGAAATCGTATCCTCCACGCTGGGTTGATCGACTTGCACGGGTTGGAAGCGTCGCTCCAAGGCACGGTCCTTTTCCACGTACTTGCGATATTCGTCCAGCGTCGTCGCGCCAATGCAATGCAACTCGCCTCGCGCCAACATCGGCTTGAGCAGATTGGAGGCATCCATCGCGCCTTCAGCGGCACCGGCTCCCACCACGGTGTGGAGTTCGTCGATAAACAGGACGATCTCGCCTTCCGACTCTTGTACTTCTTTCAGCACGGCTTTGAGGCGTTCCTCGAATTCCCCACGGAATTTCGCGCCCGCGATCAACGCCCCCATGTCGAGCACGATCAATTTTTTGTTCTTGAGATTTTCCGGCACATCGCCGCGCACGATCCGTTGCGCGAGCCCTTCGACGATCGCGGTCTTGCCGACGCCGGGATCACCAATCAGCACGGGATTGTTCTTGGTCCGGCGTGACAGCACCTGGACCACGCGACGAATCTCTTCATCGCGACCGATCACCGGATCGAGCTTGCCTTGGGTGGCGAGCTTGGTGAGGTCACGCCCGTAGCGCTCCAACGCTTGGTAGGTCGATTCCGGGTTCGAGCTGGTGACCCGTTGATGACCGCGCACCTTTTGTAGCGCGGTCATCAGTCGCTCGCGCGTCAGGCCCAGCGACTGTAACAGGCGACTCGCGGCCCCCCCGCGTTCACCGAGAATCGCCAAGAGGAGGTGCTCAACGCTGACATAGTCATCCTTGAGCGTCTTGGCTTCATCCTCGGCTTGGGTCAGCACCCGACCGAGGCGCTGGGTCACGTAGACCTGTTGTGACCCGGCACCAGGACCGGACACCTGGGGGATGCGATTCAGTTCTTGTTCAAGTTGCTCGCGGACCGCGCTGGGTGCGATCCCCGACGCCGCCAGGAGCGCGGCGGTCAGTCCTTCCGACTCATCCACGAGTGCGGCTAGCAGGTGCTCCACATCGACGCCTTGATGACTCCGACGGAGTGCCAGTGTCTGCGCGCTCCGTAATGCTTCCTGTGATTTTTCCGTGAATCGATTGAGATCCATGCTTCGCACTCCTTATGATTGGTCCGTCGAGAGGTCACTCCATCTCGACACGCGTCCTGCTTACCCTTGCACCACGATTTTCCGAGGCTTGGCTTCGGCGCGGAAGGGCACCGTCACCGCCAAGACCCCATCCTTGTATGCCGCGGTCACGCCATCGGCGTTGACTGGTTTGGAAAGTCGGAAGACCCGCGCGAAGCGTCCAGCGGGACGTTCACGGTGGAGGTAGCGATGTCCTTCTTTCAGCACCTCGTCCTTGCGCTCGCCCTTCACCGTCAAGGTATTGTCCTTCACCTCAACCTCAACCGCCTCTGGGCTCAGGCCCGGCAACTCCACGCTGAAATCATAGCCATCCGCGGTCTCGCGAATATCCACCGGCGGAGTCCACGACACCTGCGTTTGCGTCTCTTGACGCGGACGATCATTGAACAAGTGAGAAAAATGTTTCTGGGCTTCGATCACATCACGCATCGGACTCCAAAAAATTCGTTCCATTATGAGAACCTCCTTGCAATCAGTTATGCAGGGAAAGTAAGTTCTCCCAGCGTGGTGTCAAGGGTGAAACACACTTGAAGTGATATTTTTTGAGAATCGCACGGCGCGCGAAAAAAAACGCCCCGCGGGGATTGCGGGGCGGAAAATGATGCTTATCTTCTCGGTGGTCAACTCCACCACGGACCTTCAGGTGGTGTAGGTGCTGAAGCGTTCGTTCACTTCCTGGTGAATGTAGAAAATCGCCTTGCCGATTTGGTCCGCTGTCCAGGTGATGCACGGGAAATCTGGATAGGACATATACCCACCAGAAAACACTTCGTTGCGATTGCCGTTGGGGCCGAAGAAATAGATCGTCGTCCCACGGGTAATGCCATGTCGCGCCGGGCCGAAATCGATTTTCACGTTATTGCGGCTCAGGATGTCACCGGCGCGAAGAATATCACCCCAACTATCGAGCCAAAACGCGAAATGATGGAGCTTGCCGTTGGGACCTTTCACGAAAGCGATGTCATGCGCCTTGTTGGAGCAAAAGAGGAACGAGGCGAGCATCTCCTCGCTCTTGGCATCGGTGATGATCCGCTCGCTCATGCGGAAGCCCAATACTCGCGTGAAGAAGTCCGCATTGGTTTTCACGTCTTCCGCCGTCACCAGTAAATGGTCCAACCGCGAAGCGGCGATGCCGGTCTGCTCAGTCGGCCAGGGATCAGGGTTCAGCGTCCCGACGCGGGTCCCGCTCTGTTCACATTCCGCGTAGAGTTCCAGCACGTGCTCCGAAGGCAACGTGCAGCGGATCGCTTGGCCCAGACCAAGATTCTCGCCTTTCGCCACCCGGCGCACGGGCAGGCCGAAGGCTTCAATCGCTTTCTCTAGCGAGGCGAGTTCGTCTTGGCTCTCGACCTTGTAGCCCATCTTGACCAGTCCCAGGCCGCCATTTTCGATCACGACACTGTGGTGGTCATATTCATCCCAGCCCTTGAAATAGCGTTTCCCGTCCTGCCGGGCGACCTCTTGGAGGCCGAGCACGTTGGTATAGTACGCCGTTGCCTTCTCAATGTCGGTTTCACGGGCTTGCACGAAGCCGAGCCGCATCACGCTCATAAGCAATTCCTCCTGTGTGAATGTCGGTTCCGCTTTAGCTGGCTTTCTCCACCCCGGCAATCCGCTTTCAGCGGAGCGGTAGTCGCGACCGTTACCCCTTATCAAAAGGCTACAACCTTGTAGCAATAATGGACACTACAAAAGCTCGGATACACCCGGCATGTGCGTGCTAGGCCACTGCTGTGAACACGTTGGCTTTTTGTAAATCCTTAATTTTGCAGGTGAAATTTCGACAGTCGACAAAAGTGCTCAATTTGTGATTTCTCTACATGTCGGTTACGATTTCTTTTTTCAATATT
>JABFSC010000501.1 GCA_013140885.1 Deltaproteobacteria bacterium
CTCTTATCGGTCTTGGCCAGCGTCTCGGCGATTTGCGCGGAGGTGAAGAGTTTGCCGGTGTTGGCGGTCAGGTGGGTCACAATCCGTTCCGCCAACGAGGGCCCAACCGGAGCGTTCGCGGTTGGGGCGGGAGGCTTTGCCGCGGGATTCTTCCTGGCGGGACTCTTTGTCGCGGGGCTTTTTATCGGGGGACGCTTTGTGGCGGGGCTCTGCGCGATGGGACGCTGCGTCGGTGTGGCGGCGCCACTCATAATGGTCAAGGCGTGGCGCCGCTTGCTGATCTCGCGCTCAAGACCGACGATCTCTGCTTGTAAGAGGGTGACCGAATCTGGCATCTCTCGTTCCTCCTTGTGGTGACGCATCGCGAGGCGGATCACGGGTGATGGCCCGCGACCTGCTCGTTTCTGTCTCACTCTGTGTGCTTGCCTACCATGTCCGCTCTCTTCATGCCACGGCCCCTGTCTACGCCACCCCGCGGTTGGACCGTGCGGAGGCAGGGCGCAACACCCCTCGTACGGTGATGCAGGGGACGAAGGGTCCCGACCAAACAGGAGGTTTCCATGCCCTTTACGCGTGCGACCAAACTCACGGCGAAACTCCGTCTCGCGTTAGCCGCGCCCAGCGGCGCGGGTAAAACCTACACCGCCTTGCAACTGGCCACCCATCTGGGCGGTCCGATCGCGGTGATTGATACGGAACGGGGCTCGGCCAGCAAATACGCCGATCTGTTTGCCTTTGACGTCATCGAACTCGACTCGTTTCATCCTCAACGCTACATCGACGCCATTCATGAAGCCGAAGCGGGGGGCTACGGCGTGCTGATTATCGATTCTCTGTCTCATGCCTGGGCGGGCAAAGATGGGGCCTTGGAGTTGGTCGATGCGGCGGCCAAACGCTTGGCCACGCGCTACCGCAGTGGCCGGGAAGATGCCTTTGCCGCGTGGCAAGAAGTGACCCCGCTGCATAACGCCTTGGTCGATGCGATGGTCCAGAGTCGGGTGCATCTCATCGCCACGCTGCGCACCAAGACCGAGTACGTGGTCGAGACCAAGGACGGGCGGACCAAACCGCGCAAGATCGGCTTGGCGCCGATCCAACGGGAGGGCCTCGAATATGAGTATGATGTCGCGGCGGATCTCGACCACGAGCATACGCTGATCATCCACAAGAGCCGCTGTCCCGCGTTAGCGGGGAAAGTGTTTCCCCATCCCGGCAAAGAGGTCGCGGAGCTGCTCTTAGCGTGGCTGCAGGGGCCGTCGACACCACCTGCCCCGACCATGACCGCACTGCCCTCGTCCTCACCTGCTGCTCCCACGGCAAGCGTACCGCCACTCTCGACGCTCTCTGCCCCCGCCTCACCGTCGAGCCCCACTGTGTTTCTGACGACGACGCAACTGCAAAGCCTCGTGATTCGCCAGAAAGAGTGTGGCGTGTCGGATGAGGTGTTCAGGGAGTATCTGACCACGACCTACCAAATCCAATCGCGGAAGTTGATTCCCGCGGCCCAGTATCAGACCGTGCTGACGTGGCTCACCCACCAACGCGACCGTCGTGCCCGCGGGGATCACACCGAGAGGAGCGGACCGTCACCCGCAGCCACGGCCAGCCCGAGTGCGACCTGACAATGTCGCCCGCCGATAAAATCGGCCTCACCGGTGAGGCCGATTCCCAGCGTCGGCGCTTGGTTGACGAACCGGTCCGCGGTATAGAGCGAAGACGGGCCACGTTCAGTGCCCGCACGAGCGCGGCTTCGCGTGGGGGACGATCGCGTATGGGCAATGCCCGACGCTTGATCTCGCACGCACGGAGGCGATGGGGAGGCTGAGCGTGGACGAGCCCCTGCGGTGTTGCCCTCGCCCTATCCGCCCCCCGTGAACCGGGAACACCGTCATTGACAGGAGGACACGTCGCATGCGAGACGCGCAGTTACGCCAAACCATTCAGGCGCGTGCGGTCGAGATCATTGGGACCTTCGTCCGCTTGCACGTCCACGGCAAGAATCAGGTGGGACTCTGTCCGTTTCATGCCGACACGCGTCCTTCCTTGTCGGTCAATGCGGAGAAAGGACTGTTTCACTGCTTTGGCTGTGGCGTGGGGGGGGATAGTCTGACTTTTTTGATGCGCCGCAAAGGCCTGACCTTTCCTGAAGCACTGGAGGAAGCGACGCGCCTGTTGGGATTGCCATCGCCCGCACGGCCACACGACGCAGGCCCTGCACGCCTCGCCCATGCGGCGGAGTGTGCCACACAACTCTTTGCTCGCTGGTTGTGGCAAGCGGAAGGGGAACCAGGGCAACGGTATTTGCGGCAGCGAGGTATTCACCAGGACACCGCCCAGACTTTTCGGCTTGGGTATCATCCTGAGCATCCCACGGCGCTACTGCGGGCATTGGCGGCTCACGGAGTGAGCGCCGAGGAAGCCGGCGCATTGGGGTTGGCGACGCGGAAAGGCGGGCAGTGGGTGGGTTGCGGTCGGGGACGGCTGATCTTTCCGATTACCGATGGGTGGGGCCAAGTCCGCGGGTTCGGCGCACGCGCCTTGCGTGACCACGGTCCGAAATATGTGAACTCGCCAGACTCCCCGCTTTTCCACAAAGGACACTTGTTGTATGGCTTGGCGCAGGCACGGGCAGCACTGCCCACGCGTAAGGACGCGCTGGTGGTGGAAGGGTATCTCGATGTGCTCACGTTACATCAGGCCGGATTGACCGCGACGGTGTCTCCGTTATCGACGACCTTGTCGTCCGTGCAGCTCATGACGTTGCGTTCGTTCGTGGCGCGCGTGGTGTTGCTTTTTGATGGCGATCCCGCGGGCCAAGTGGCGATGACGCGGGTCTTCGTGCCGGCCGAAGAAAGTGGCGTGCCCGTGGCCGTGGTGACACTCCCGCGCGAGCATGATCCGGATTCCTACGTCCGTGTCCACGGCGGTCCGGCGCTGGAGGCCCTGGTGGCGCAGGCCTCTCCCCTTGGGGAGTATGTGGTGCGACAACTGGCGGCCCAGTATCCACAAGAACGGGCTGGGCGTGAAGCGGTGACGTTGGCGGAGCGTATCTCACACCCGGTGCGCCAGCTCACCTTTCTGCAACAAGCCGAAACGTACTTACAATTTCCACCTGGGAGTTTGTCGGAGGTCATGGGTCTTGGCCATGCCGCGCGTCATCGTCTCGAAGAGATATTGGTGGAGTTGGTGCTGACGATACCCGAGGTGCGGGAGCGGCTGCGCGGCGTGACGCTGCCGTTGCGCGATCCACGGTTGCGTGAAGTGGTCGCTCGGGCGCTGCGGGAGTCAGAGGCGGACGAACGCCTGGAGAGGCGGGCATAACCATAGCGAGGCCGAGGACGGTCAGGTCAGCAAAAAGGAAGACCTCCCGGAGGAGCAACCGTGTGACGGAAAAACCTGTCATGCCCTTGCTCCAATGTTCAATCATAGGGGAGCAGGTGTGGTTCGTGGGCTGCGCCATCAACTCCTCGGCGTGTGTCCACCCTTGCTTTTCCGTCTCGGTCAACACCCGGATTACGGGGTGTAGCGGTCAAGCAGGGCATTCAGGAGTCGGGGGGCCACGCGGAAGTTCGTCTGCCGCAGTCTGCTCACGGCGGTGGGTACGTCAATCAACTGCAGGGTCCCGGCGCGATCCAAGAGTCCCAGGGTTCCAGCAATGGAGAACCCACGGGTGCGGGCTTCTTGTCGGCCCAGGCGTTCGTCAAGCAGGAGGAGGTCGGCCTGGAGTTCCTGGGCAAGCGTCAGGACTTCCCTTTCTCCCGGATCCAGGTGTGCGAGCGTGCCATCCTGCTGCCGTACCTGCTGAACACTGAGCCAGGATGGCGGGTGTGTGATCCAGTCGCGGACCTTGTCTGGAGCCTGTTGTGCTTGCAATTCATGGAGGACCGCCTGTGGGATGATCACGCGCTCGAAGAGCGCGGACAAGAGCCCTGGGAGATCAATCAGGATGAGATAGTTGAGCGGAGTCGTATCGGCAATGACGATCATGTGGGCAACACGCGGGCGAGCGCCGCCCGATCTTGTGCAAGATCCGCCTCATCGTAGGGTAAATAGGCCTGCCGTTCCTTGAGGAACGCTTCGGTTTCCCACCACGAGAGGTGGAGTAACCGCTGCACGTGTCCGTGGGTGAGCACACCCGAACGGTAGCCCTCCACCGCGACTGCCTCTAGGACGCGGCGCGGCATATCTGGCCAGGAGGTTTCGAGTTGCTGGGCGATATCATCAGGGAGTTCAACCGCGACGTGCATAGTTCACTACTCCTCTTCGGGGCACGATCCTACCTCATTGCGCGTTCATTGCCCAGAACGGCAAGCGCAACCGCGTCGGTGAAGATACTCTCCTCAACCGACAATCTCCCTTTTCCGCGCTGGCCATCCGCGCGCCTGAGTCATCTGGTACAGTTCAAAGGGAACACCACCCACCAAAACCAGTCCCAGGCAGAAGCCCGTGAGCAGCACGACTCCTAGGGTTTTTTCGAGGAAGGGACGCAGCTTCATGGGCACTCACCAGCATGAGCCATCATCGCTTCGATGCCCATACTCGTGACAGCGCTACGGCGCAAGTCCGCTGCCCACGCAGACACGCTAATAGCCCCGCGCCCAGTCGATCACATTGAGCAAGGGTTCTCCATTCAGATAGCGCCGCAGATTCTGGCAGAACAGTGCCGTGCCACGCGCGTGCGAGACATCCGTCCCAACCGAGGTGTGCGGGGTGATCAGCACATTGGGCAACCGCCACAGTTCCGCGGGCGGAGGGCCCGTGAATTCCTCGGTGTAGACATCCAGCACCGCGCCCGCGATCCAGCCCTCACGCAGGGCGGTGATGAGCGCGTGCTGGTCGATCAGTTCTCCCCGCGCCACGTTGACGAGTAACGCCGTGGGTTTCATCTGTCGCAGTTGCGCCGCGCCGATCAGATGTTGCGTCTCCGGCGTCCATTGCGCGCATAATGCCACCACATCACTCTGGGTTAATACGGTTGATAATTCCGACGGAGGACAGAGCGTCGCCACTCCTTCGACATCCTGTTGCGTGGTCGTGACCGAGCGGCGAGTGGCCACGACACGCAGGCCGACGGCACGAGCTAAGCGGGCGACTTCACGGCCAATGCCGCCGAGACCAATCACGCCCAGCGTCTTGCCTTGTATCAAGACGGGACGATAGGCACGGCGATCAAAGGTGCGGCGTGCTTGATCGTGAAACCCTTGGGGCAGGGATTTGGCGTGCAAGAAGATGGCCGCCAGCACATATTCGGCGATGGGCAGCGCATTATTGTATCCCCGTGAGGTGGTGACGGTCACCGCGCTTCCCCACACGTCGCCCATGCGGAGATTCGAGGCCCCGGCTGGCGTTTGGTGGATCCATGTGAGGCGTGGACACCGTGCACGCAAGTCCAAGGGAAACGGGAACCGCAGACAGATAATATCCGCGTTGGCTAACAGCGCATCCCGTTCTGCCCGCGTCGTCGTGCTGTTCGTCACCAGCGTCTGCGGCACATAGCGATGCACGGTTTCCGCAGGCCAGGTCCGCGCATATTCGACCTCGAACACGCCACGGGCATCAATGACCCGTAGCGCGGGATCGACGGCCGCGATCTCCTCAAGGGGATGGTCGCCGACCGCCCCCAGGACTAGGACGTTCAGGGTGTTCATGGGTGTGACTCACCACACACAAGCATGGGCCTTCTCCCTCTTCTTGCCTGCGCCAGGGTTACCGCCGGCGCACGTATTTGGTAATGCCTTTGCCCAGCACATCGGCCAGGTAAATGTCTCCCACGGAGTCTACCCATAGCCCATGTCCCATCGGGGAATCCCAGCGTGCGATCACGTGCCCCTGTTTGTTCATGACGGTGACGGCCGGTTTGAGATCGCTGATGTAGACGATGTCTTGGGCATCCATATAAATGTCGGTTGGGCGATGAATATCGGTCCACTGTGTGACGTACTGTCCCGTCGCGGTAAAGACTTGAATCCGGTTGTTTTCCCGGTCACACACGTAGAGCGTGCCCTGCGGGTCGATCCACAGACTATGGGGCAAATGAAACTCCCCCGGCGCGGTTTTGCC
>JABFSC010000051.1 GCA_013140885.1 Deltaproteobacteria bacterium
AGGCTGGTCCCTGCGCGCCAAAGATAAGTGGTTCGTTTTCCGCCGCTGGTCCTAAGCGAAATTTATGCATGAGTGTTCCCTCAACAATCCGCGAGCTATCCTCATCCGTATTCCGAATCGAAGTCTTTTCACCGTAGCCTGGGGAGCCGGTTTCGTCTACAAATCCGTCACCTCTCTTCCTTGACAGAATGACGCGCCTCCCATACGAATTGCGACTCAAAAACCACATCACACCTTCTTTTATGGAGATCAAGAACGTTGTGACGGAAGTACACACCTACGCGCGCGCTCACCCACGGGGAAGGCCGGACACAGCGCTGAGCGGTCGCGGTGAAGAACGAGTCGCCACGTTGTTCGCGTGAACATAACATCCCCGGCGCCCATATAGTTCGCGCGGCCGGAGGAACAAATAAGGAGGTTGGTCGTCCATGCTCCCCCGCATCTGGATGGAAGCGTATCTGCGCTTTCTGCTTCGCTATCGCTGGCCTGTCCTCGTGGCGGCACTCTTGGTGACGCTGTTCCTTGGCTATCAGCTCTCCAACGCCAAAATCCAGATGAATTTTCTGGACATCATCCCTTCTCACCATCCCTACACCCAGCTCGCCCGCAAGCATGCGCGGATGTTTGGCTCGGCCAACGTCCTCGTCATCGCCGTGGAAGTGAAAAAAGGCACTATTTATACGGTCGACACGCTCAAGAAAATTGACCGGCTCACCCTCGCCATCATGGAAACGCCTGGAGTGAACCCGTGGCAAGTCCGCTCGCTCTCGCACCCCTCCGTGCGCACGACCCAGATAACCAGCTCGGGCATTCGCATCTTGCCCTTGTTCTTCCCCGGCCCCCCCAAGGACGCCAAGGAGGTGACACGCATTAAACGCGCCGTCTACACCAACGATGGGCTCCTCGACTTCTACGCCTCGCGCGACGACACCGTCGCCCTTATCACGGCGGGCTTCTGGGAATCTGGCCTCGACCTGACGCGGATGCAGGAACGGCTCTTTCGGCTCCAGCGGGAGGAAACCGACGGGAACCACATCATTCACATGACCGGGTTCCCCATCCTGTTTTGTTGGATCCTCAGCTACAAAAGCTGGATTGTCTACATCAGCGTGCTGACGATTCTCTCGATCACCGCGCTGTTATGGTTCTATTTTCGCACGTTCCAGGGGGTGTGGATTCCTCTCTTTTCCGGCAGCTTGAGCACGGTGTGGGCCTTGGGCTTCGCTGGCTACCTCGGCTATCCCATCGACTTGCTGATGATCGTGGTCTTTCTGCTGATCACGGCCCGGGCCTTATCACACTCGGTGCAGTCGATGGAACGCTACCATGAAGAGTATTTTCGCCTCGGCGACAAACAGGCCGCGATCATGCAATCGTATCTGGGGTTGTTCTCGCCAGCCTTGGTCTCCATCGCCGCCGATGGATTCGCGATCCTCAGTTTGGCTATCGCGCGCATCCCCCTCGTGCAGAAACTCGCGATCGTCTCGAGTTTTTGGATCTTGACGATCTCGGTGAGTGTGGTCACCCTCCACCCGATTCTCCTGTCGTTCCTCAATCCTCCGGCGCGCGATCCCAAAGCGGGGAAGCGGTTCTCGGACCTCGTGTATAACAGTGTGAATCAACTGCTCGTCACCATCAGTCGCGGCAACGCGCGCTATGTCACGCTCGCCGGCTTTGTCCTCGCGCTCCTGGTTGGGGTCTACTACTCCCAGCAACTCAAGATTGGCGACGTGTCCATTGGCAAGGCGCTGTTCTACGCCGATCATCCATACAACGTCGCATACGACCGCATTGTCGAGAAGGGATTCGCTGGCATCTCGTCGCTGACGATCATCGCCGAAGGGCACGAGCCGGGCCTGTTTCGCAAGATCGATGCCCTCACCGAGCTCGAACGGTTTCAACGCCACATGACCCAGCACAGTGAGATGGTGGGAGGCAGCATCACCGCCGTGGATATGATTCGGCAGTTGTACGAGCGCTTTGAGGAAGGCATCCCGAAATGGGCGATTCTGCCCTCGCATGCCAAGGACGTCGGCAACATGTACGGATTTTTCCTCCAGTCCGCTGGCGCTCCAGCCTTGGACCGTCTCGTGGACAAGGACCTGCGCAATGCCACGATCACCATTTTCTTCCGCGACTATAGCCACGACACGATCACCGGCGCGCTCACCCATGCGCAAGCGTACATTGACGCCAACCCCAATCCGACGATGGACTTCCGCCTCGCCGGTGGGCTCTTTGGCATCCTCGCCGCCATCAACGATGAAGTGGAATGGTCGTACACCTGGAATCTTATTTTAGTCCTCGTGATCGTTTTCGTTCTGAGTTTTCTCACCTACTGGTCGCTCGCCGGAGCCCTGATTGTCATGATTCCCTCGATCGTCGCCCAGCCCCTCACGGAAGCGATCATGTACTGGGCCAGTATCGACATGAACATCAACTCCCTGCCCATCGCGGCGATCGGTATTGGCATCGGCATTGATTATGGCTACTACGTGCTCTCCCGCATCACCGAAGAGTACGCGCGCTTTCCCGATGTGGACCGCGCGATCGAGGAAGCGCTGATGACCACCGGACGGGCGATCCTGTTCACCGGCACGACGCTCACCGCGAGTGTGATCTTCTGGTTGTTCTTTCCCATGCGGTTTCAAGCGGAGATGTCACTCCTGCTCGCCTTGATCCTGTTTCTCCATGTGGTGGGCGCGCTCGTCTTCATTCCGTCGATGGTCTCGCTCTTCAAGCCGCGCTTCGCGACGGCGAGCGCGGGCTAAATCACAAGGTGACACTACTGCGCGATATACCCACCATCGACCGGCATCGCCAACCCAGTCACGAACGATGCGGCATCAGAACATAACCACAGCGCCGCCTCGGCGATCTCCTCCGGTTTTCCCAATCGTCCGTTGGGTTGCGCGGCGGCCATTTTTTCCAACATCTGAGGATAGCGCTTCGTGCCCTTCTGGAGCATCGGCGTGTCAATCGGTCCTGGACAGACCGCGTTCACGCGAATGCCCACCTTGGCGTACTCCAACGCCGCGGTTTTCGTCAGGCCAACGACGCCATGTTTACTGGCGACATACGCGCCCGTGCGTTTCACCCCGATCAGCCCAGCATCCGAAGCCGTATTCACAATCGATCCGCCGCCCTGCTTGAGCATGACCGGCACCTGATACTTCATGCACAGCCAGACGCCTTTCAGATTGATGGCAAGAATCCGGTCCCAGTTCTCTTCGGTATCCTCGACGACGGAATACGATCTCCCGGAGATTCCGGCGTTATTATGCGCGCAATCCAACCGTCCGTAGGCGGAGACGGTCGCGTTGACTAGCGCCTCGACTTCGGCGGCTTTCGACACATCCGCTTTCACGAAGATCGCTTCCCCACCCGCGCTCTTGATGAGGCGCACCGTCTCCTCACTCCCCTCAACAACCACATCAGAGACAACAACCTTCGCCCCTTCTCTGGCGAAGGCGAGCGCTGAGCATCTGCCGATCCCTGAGCCTGCGCCAGTTACTAGGGCAACTTTTCCTGACACGAGTCCTGCCATGATTTCTTCCTCTCTTTGCTTTGGTATTTCACCGACCTGCGGTTCTTGTTCGTGATTCGTATGGCACGCGCTCTGAGCTGTCAAGGAAAACGAGCGAAGCGTGCGCAATCCTCAGATGAGACGAAGACTGCGGCATTGAACCGGTGAGAGTTCGACCTGCCAGGCCAGTCTTCGTCTTTCAACTGGAGAGGAATCGAGCATGCGCATAAACGGGGGTGGGTCACCCCACCCACATGATTATTTCTTCACCGGCTTGAGGAAGTGATTGACGGCGCGGTTGCCGATATGGCGACCATGTCTGATCCCGTCCTCGACCGCCTTACGGAAGTGAAACCCGACATAGATGCGTGAAACGCCATTTTCCTCCGCGGCGTGCGAGAAACTGGAGAACGAGCGGAGCACTTCAGCCGCGCCGCCGCAGCGTTCTTCCGCTACCGGTAACGTCAGACTACAGGTGCGGAAGCTGACATGATCAGTTCCGAAGACGCGTTTCAGCACCTGCGCTGCCGCGCCTCCCTCGACGCTGTGTCCAGAATCGTGATCCGGGAACGGTGGTGTCACTTGCAGCGGTTCCCAAAGCGGATCAGCCGTCGTGTTTGGATTGCTGTCGGTCTCCGCCTCCCGAATGGCGGTGACTGGCCGCCAGAAATTGTAATGGTACTTGGTCTCGCATGTCCCAATGTAGCCATCAGCCAGTGCCATGTTCAATAAACCGAACAGCCGTGCGTTTTCCCACAGGTCGAACCCTTCGGCAGTGGCGGATATACGCGCGATGCGATTCCACCCCAGCGGTGAGCTTTCCACCCAGAAACGAGCGATCTGGGTTTGTTCCTCGGTGCGGGTGCCACCGATCTTGGCTCCAAGACTTTTCACTTCGTTGAGATCCACCGCGTACTTCTTACCAGTGAGGGCATACGGCGGACCAGGACGGAACTGCGTGCTGTCGCGTAACACGAAAGGCGTTACATTGGCCCAATTCTGAGCAAGCGCGAAGCCCGGGGTAATACCCGGCGTAAAGCGCCACTCTCCAGGAGCCGTGCCTTGGGGATACGTAAAATCTCGCAACGGCTTATCAGCCCCATCCGCGCTTCTCAGCGCCAGGATGGCATCGGCGGCAGCCCGACCCACGGCAATGCCTTGGGTCTTTGCCGCTCCATCCGCGATGGCCGCCAGCGCTGCGGTATAGTCGGTTTCGACACTCGCTGTGCCAGCGTCGCGGCATGCCTGGGGAAAGCCGGCAGGGATCTGGCTAATGGCCGCAATCAACACATCATGCGCGGCTGTCGCTACAGCGGCTTCGGGAGACGCACTCAACGGAGCGTGACTGTCAAGCGCATACGGACGGAAACGCCGAGTAATGGCGTTCAGTGCATCATGCACGGCAAGATGCGCCATGGCGTACATGCGCGATTCGTGAAACGGGTCAGCACTAGGTGAAATACAGGCGGCGATGGCGGCCTTGCCCGCATTCGCGTTCCAATCAATGACCGCATCTGCGTCGGCATGGTGCGGCCCAGTGGAGAAGCAGAAAGACACAACCAGAAAGATTGCAAGAACATGGTTTTTCATAGGACCTCCTTATTATGATGGGCGCCGTGGAGAGGCGCATGAGTAAACGTTGGTCTTGTGTGACCAGCCTGAAACGCCTGAAGCAGCTACCCTGGTGACGCGCGTGCCCAACAGTCCATGATCATCTCCTTTCCTCTGCACGCACATTTTTCCCTTGTCAGTGCGCGCAATTTATGACAGGAGAGTAGGAAGAAAATGGCGGGAAGTCATAGGAAAACCCTGGGAATGTTCCAGGAAGACTCTAGGATTTCTCTAGGAAAGAGGGAAAAAGCGCCAATGGCGGGCGATCCGGTACTGAACTTTGGCTCTTATCGCCTGGATGTAGGGAACGAACAACTGTGGCGTGAGACGCAGTTGGTACGGCTCACCCCGAAAGCCTGGCAGGTGCTGCGTCTATTGGTGGAACGCTCCGGCCAGTTAGTGACCAAAGACGAATTCGCTCAGACCGTCTGGACAGGAACCGTGGTGAGCGATGCCGCACTAACCTCGTGTATCCAGGAGTTACGACAAGCACTGGAGGACAATGCACGGACACCGCGGTACATCGAGACTGTACATCGGCGGGGGTTTCGGTTTGTTGGGAAAGTTGTCAGTGATCAGTTGTCAGTTGTCAGTCAGCAGGGACGGTCCGCAAACAAGGAGGAGGTCGGTTCCGTCATGCCCGCGCAGCCTGTCCCAAGTCCTTACTTGGGAGCGGGCATCCAGGAATCTCAAGCAGAAGCTTCGGCAAATCAAAAGGCAAAAAGTGAAAACGGTCTAGCGTCTAGCGTCCAGGGTCTGGAGTCAGAAAACCAAATCTCTATCCCTCCGCCTATTCAGATACCCGACGGTCAACTCTCAGTACCTGTGTCCCTAGCCCGACAGCTCTGGTCGCGAAGTCGGGCAATTCTGCTCAGTTTATTGCTGCTTGTTGGGGGCAGTATTGCTGTTCACTATCTTTC
>JABFSC010000095.1 GCA_013140885.1 Deltaproteobacteria bacterium
GGGTATTGAAGACGGCTTCTGGCGCATGACAATACTCACAACGATGTCTCGCTCGAAGCGCCACCAAAGAATAGTGCGGGTTCATCGTCCCAAAGCATCGGCCAGAGCAGCGGTTCGCGCCGCGGAGGCGCGCAACTCCTCTGCGACGAGCGCCTCCAACTCTGTCTGTTCTTCAACGGGGAAGGTCGACCCCTGGTCTCGTGCCGTACGCCAGCGCTCCATGAGGGTGGTTAAGCGCTGCTGTTGATCCACCGTGAAAAAATGGTCTGGCCGGAGACTTTGGACAATGACGAACGTGCTTGTCTCGTCCGCCGACAACTGGGCCGTGAGCGCATCCAAGGCTTCTCCCGCCGTTTTCCCCTGAGCTTGCTTCTCACTTGCTACGGCATGGTAAGCAAGCTCTCCCTGCCCAGTGGATATAGGCACGATAGATACCTTTATCATTGTGATGATCTCCGATGAGCGAGACTCCCGGATTCCACTCCGTTCCATCCGAGCTACGGGGCTAGCCCGTAAACCTTTGACCTTGGACTTGAGACCTTGGACCTTCCTACGCTTTCCGCTGCACGGGTTGTGGCGGCAGGATTTCCCCCTTTGGCCCGGTCCGAGGGATGGTTCTGCGGGCAATCGTGCTGAGTGTGTCCACATTGACCCACGGAATGCCCATCGCGCATGGTTTGGGCATGCCCTCTTCTTCGACATCCTCGTATTGACCGGTCCCTGGCATCGCGAAGTTAATCATTTTCCGTTTGCCCATTGATGTCATGCTCCTCTGTTGATGCAAAAATAGAGGGCCTATTGTTTTCACCAATTGGGCAGCGGTCAAGAGCGGTCCCTTCCACAGATGCGCCCTCTAGCCAAAGATACCCTCAGTCGATAGCTTAGGCCCTCATCTTTGCGCCATCTTACACAGCGTCACCATCGCGGTCAGGAACAACACACTATGGAACCGGTTGCCGAAAATGTGAAACTCGCCGAGGTTGAACTCGACGTCCTCAAGTTCTGGGATGAAAAAGAGATTTTCGCCAAAACGCTGGCGAAAACCCGCCAACAGCCCCCGTTCATTTTCTATGACGGGCCTCCGTTCGCCACTGGCTTGCCCCACTATGGTCACCTGCTGGCTGGAACGATCAAGGATATTATTCCCCGGTTCTGGACCATGCGCGGACGATACGTCGAACGGCGCTTTGGCTGGGATTGCCACGGTCTGCCCGTGGAAATGGAGATCGAACAGGCGCTGGGGCTGAGCGGCAAAAGTGATATTGAACGCTTTGGGGTCGCGCAGTTTAACGCGGAGTGTCGCAAAATCGTGTTGCGCTACACGACCGAATGGGAAAAAACCGTGCGTCGCATGGGGCGGTGGGTCGATTTTCGCAATGACTACCGGACGATGGACCTCCCGTTTATGGAAAGTGTGTGGTGGGCCTTCAAGCAACTGTGGGACAAGGGGCTCATCTATGAAGGCCACAAGGTGCTGCCGTTCTCGACCAGACTCGGCACCGTGCTGTCCAACTTTGAAGCCAATCTCAATTACAAGGATGTCCAGGACCCGGCGCTCACGGTTCGTTTCGCCGCCGAGGGAGAAGAGCAGACGTATTTCACGGCGTGGACCACGACACCGTGGACTCTGCCAAGCAATCTCGCGCTCGCGGTCGGCCCTGAGATCGACTACGTCAAGGTGCGCGATCATAGCGATAATACGCGCTACATTCTGGCTGACTCGCGATTGAAGGTCTATTTCCCCAAAGCCGAAGCGTACACCGTCGAGGCCCGTTACAAAGGGAAAGACTTAGTGGGGCGGAAGTATACCCCGCTCCTGCCGTATTTCGCGGACAAAAAAGCGACGGGCGCGTTTCGCGTGCTCCCGGCGGATTACGTGACGACTGAAGATGGCACCGGGATCGTCCATATCGCCCCCGCGTTCGGCGAAGAGGACTTCTATGCCTGCCAGAAAGCAGGCATTGAGATGGTTAATCCGATTGACGATGAAGGTCGCTTTACCGCGCCGGTGAGTGACTTCTTGGGGCTGCACGTCAAGGAGGCCGACCCGAAAATCATCGAGAAACTGAAACGCGAGAAAAAACTCGTTCATCAAGGGACGATCACGCATAGTTATCCGTTCTGTTGGCGTAGTGACACGCCGCTGATTTATCGCGCGGTCACGACTTGGTTCGTGCGGGTCGAAGCCTTTCGCGATGCGCTGGTGGCCAATAACAAACTCACCGCCTGGGTGCCAGAACATCTGCGTGATGGACGATTCGGCAACTGGCTCGAAAACGCGCGTGACTGGGCGATTAGCCGCAATCGCTACTGGGGTACGCCGCTGCCGATCTGGAAAAATGACGACAGCGGGGAAATCGTGTGCTTGGAGAGTGTCGCTGACCTCGCCCAACGGACTGGGAAGCAGGTGACCGACCTGCATCGTGAGTTCGTGGATGATCTCACATTTCCCGCGGCCAATGGCAACGGCGTGATGCGGCGCGTGCCCTACGTGTTTGATTGTTGGTTCGAGAGCGGGTCGATGCCGTATGCGCAGGTCCACTATCCATTTGAGCGGAAAGAGGACTTCGCCCGTTCGTTTCCCGCCGATTTCATCGCCGAAGGGCTCGATCAAACGCGTGGCTGGTTCTACACCCTCGCGGTCATATCGACGGCGCTCTTTGATAAGCCGGCTTTTCATCACGTGGTCGTCAACGGCTTGGTCTTGGCCGAAGATGGCAAGAAGATGAGCAAGCGGCTCAAGAATTACCCAGAGCCGGAAGAGATTCTCTCCGAACATGGCGCGGATGCGCTGCGCTTGTATCTCATCAATTCCCCACTGGTGAGAGCCGAAGAGTTGCGCTTCAGCGAAGGCGGAGTCCGCGATACCGTTCGCCGCCTGCTCTTGCCCTGGTGGAACGCCTACAAGTTCTTTGTCACCTACGCCCTGGTGGATCAGTGGCGACCGTCGCAGACTCCGCCAGAGCCGTCTCCCAACATTCTTGACCGTTGGATCGAGTCTCGCCAACAATCGCTGGTGCAACGGACCTCCGAGGAAATGGAGGCGTATCGCCTCTACAACGTCGTGCCCGCCTTGCTCGACTTCCTCAATGAACTGACCAATTGGTACGTGCGCCTCAACCGTCGGCGGTTCTGGGGCGAAGGCAGGGATGCCGACAAGTCGTTCGCCTATCGCGCTCTCTATGACGTACTCGTGGGGTTCTCCAAGCTCATGGCTCCGTTCACACCGTTCCTGGCCGATGCGATTTATCGCAACCTGATGACGCTCCAGGACGGCCACACAACGGAGAGTGTGCATCTTGAGGATTTCCCCACCTATGAGGAACGGCTGGTGGATCTTGATCTGGAAGACGCGGTGGCCCGCATGCAGCGGATCGTGCTGTTAGGACGCAGCCTACGCAATGAACGCAAGGTCAAGGTGCGGATGCCGTTGTCACAAATCACCATCTTGCATCGACAACAATGGGTACTCGATAAGATTCAACCGTTGGAGGCGTACATTCAAGAAGAACTGAATGTGAAAACCGTCGCGTACAGCACCTCCGAGGAGACCAAGGTGGCCTTGAGCGCCAAACCGAATCCACAGTTGCTCGGTCCTCGCTTTGGCAAAGGTTTCGGAGCGGTCGGGAAGAAGATCGCGGCCATGTCGCACGCGCAGATGCTGACGCTTGAAGCGGGAGAGTCGCTGACCCTGGATGGGGATGTGTTCCAGCCCAACGAGGTGCAGATTCTCCGGCAGGCGCGGGATGGTGCTCCGGACGTGCGGTCGGATCGTTTCATCTCCATTGAGCTGTCGTGCGAGCTGAATGAGGAACTGATTGCCGAGGGATTGGCGCGTGAGGTAGTCCACCATATTCAGCAATTACGAAAAGATGCTGGTTATCAGGTGGAAGATCGGATTGCCGTGACCTACGACGCGACCGCGCAGTTAGCGGTCGCCATTGACCGCCATCGGTCGTATATCCAGCAAGAGACGTTGGCGCGATCTTTACATCTCACTACGCCAGGTGGCGATAAAGTCGAGAGTGTGACGATCGAGGGGATGCCACTCACGGTCGGAGTCCAACGTGAGTAGTGCCCTAGGGATGAGGTTGGCATGAGCACGAGAACTCAGATTATTATCGCGGTGCTGTTAGGGATTGTGCTGCTCGACCAGGCCACGAAAATCCTGGTCGCGCAGACGATTGCCCCGTATGAACGCATTCCCGTTGTTCCCTCATTTTTTGATCTCACGCACCTGCGCAATCCTGGTGCGGCGTTCAGCCTGTTTGCCCAAGCGCCGGAATGGTTTCGCCAGCCATTTTTTTTCGTGGTGACCGGGATTGCGATCGTCGCGCTCTCGGTCTTTCTCCATCAAGCGAAGGAAGAAGGACTGCTCCTGACCATCGCGGTATCTGGCGTGCTGGCTGGAGCGATTGGCAACCTCATTGACCGTATTATGTATGGCGAGGTGATCGATTTTCTCCTCGTCTATTGGGGTGACTATCATTGGCCCGCGTTCAACGTGGCTGATTCATGTATCACTCTTGGTGTGATTGGCCTGCTCTGGACTTCCTTCCGTGCTCCATCAGCCCCTGTCTGATCGCGCGAACGTCCGTCCGCGCGCTTTTTTATGTTGACGTGGGAAATCGTGCCCAGTAACATACCCAAATCTCAAATCATTGTTCGCACTCAAAACACGGGAGGTGTTGATATGTCTATGCGATATCGGACAGCAGTAGCGGTGGGAGTGCTGACCTTCGCCTTGGCTGTCCAAGGATGCTCGCAACCGCTTGGTACACGTGAAAAGGGAGCCCTGACTGGAGTCGGCCTTGGCGCGGCTACTGGTGCCATTATTGGTGCCGCGGTTGGCAACCCAGGTGCTGGAGCAGCCATTGGTGGCGCGCTCGGTGGTGTGGGTGGTGGACTAGTCGGCGACCAGATGCAGGGACAAGAGGTACGGCAATCCGAACAACAACGGCAAATCGAGGAACAGAATCGCGAGATTCAACAGCAACGCCAAGAGCTTGAACAATTGAAGCAACAGCGACAGCGGAGATCGGTTGAGGACGAGTATTAAAGCGAAGCACCGCGGATTCGATGTTGCTTGACGCAAGCACCGCCACGTGTGTGCTTGCGCTTGTTCGAGAGGAGGAGCCGTCCGGTGACTTCCTCACATTCCTGACACAGTCCCTCTTTACAGGTAACGCCTACAGGAGAATCACTATGTTTGTGTGCCATCGTTTACGTTTCACTGGAATGCTGGTGTGTATGGTCGCCTTGCTCGCCAGTTGTTCACAGCCCCTCAGTCAACGCGAGAAAGGAACTTTGGTCGGCACTGGCCTTGGCGCCGCCACGGGGGCGATTGTTGGTGCCGCGGTGGGCAATCCGGCGGCGGGAGCCGCCATTGGTGGTGCCCTTGGTGCCGCGGGTGGAGCTTTGGTGGGCAACGAATTGCAGAAGCGTGAGGTGGCTGGAGATGAAGAAGAAAGACTCATTGCCCAACAGCGCCAAGAACTGACACGGAATCGTGAACTGCTAGAGGAACTCAAAAAACAGAATCTGGAAGCACGGGAGACTGATCGTGGGGTCGTTGTCAACTTGCCCGATGTCCTGTTCGAGTTTGGCAAAGCGAACCTCGCCGGCGGTTCACGATCGAAGGTCCAGGACATCGCGGAACTGCTAAACGATCAAGCCCGTGGGCGACGGGTATCGGTCGAGGGGCACACTGATTCAGTGGGCAGTGAGCCCGCGAACCAAATGCTCTCGGAGCGCCGGGCCGACGCCGTGGCCTCGGCCCTTGAGGCGGAAGGCGTGAGCAGCCAGCGGATTACCACGAAAGGGTTCGGGGAACAGTATCCAGTCGCGCCGAATAGAGATCGTGCTGGTGAGGATAATCCCGCCGGACGCGCGAAGAATCGCCGAGTGGAAGTGATTATTGAGAATAAGTAACGTCTTGGAAACGCACTCCGATGGAGGGGTACGCCATGACCCGCCCCTCCACTATTCCGGTGCCGATTCCTCGCCCTGCTCTTTCGTATCACTCGGCGAATCCGGTGGGGTGGGA
>JABFSC010000148.1 GCA_013140885.1 Deltaproteobacteria bacterium
GTAATTGCTCAATAAGTCCGGGGAAACAGCGGGTGACTCCGCTCGTGTTCCAAGCCGTGGGCCCTTCAAGGGGATTGCGCGGCGGCGCGGATGAGAGCTGGCAGAGGCGGGAGGAGATGGGTATGCGCGAGGCGATCCTGCAGATAGTGCCAGAAGGAGAGCCCCAGCTTCTGACAGGTCTTCTTCAAGCTGAGGAAGGTGTCCCGGGCCGCCCGGCCCGCTTCGCTGCGGGTGGTCGCACTGATCTTGCGTTTCTTGACGTAGTCACGAATGTCATTCTCGCTGAGGTTATTGTGCAGCGGAATCTCCGGGCGCTCTAATACCAGGAGTAACTCGGCTTTGTTGGCGTGCAGCCGCTGGAGGGCCAGATTGAGCGTTTGGAACCCCGTGCGCTGGGTGAAAATGGTGTCAAAGCGCGCCCGCAACACCCGTTTGGTGTCCTCCGCGGGCGCCAGCTTGAACGCCTGGAGGTCGCGATAGAACCGCCAGATTTGGTCCCGTACTGCAGCCTGGGCCGCGCGATTCTCCTCACTAAACGGGAGGAGGGTGTGAATCGTGCGCTCCGCGTGAATCCAACACAGGGCATGAAGAAAGCCCGCGACGTTGAACTGCCCGGCATCATCACTCACAATCACCAACTTCGGCGAGACCCCATGCCGGAGCAGACTGCCCACCAGCGCCCCTTCGGTGGCAATGCGCCGGTGGCGCGCCGTCGTCAGCCCCACGGCGTGCAAGTGCGCGTCCCACAGGCCGGGCTCGCCCCAGGTGTGGTCGTCCGCAAACAACTCCAGCTGGGCGTGGGGCAGCTGCTGGTGGAGCATATACGCCCGGGCCGTGGCGTCGATCACATAATCCGTCTGGCCCGCGCGCAGCAGCTCCAGGAAGTTGATCCGACTCTTGCTCTCCGTGCTGGCAAACCAGGCAAACAACTCATTGCCAATATGCGTGCAGTACCCGTTCTGACCCTGATGGCGGGCTACCGTATCGTCCACATTGATATAGGCCGACACCGCCAGCCCCACCTGGAGCAGCTCTGCTTTCTCAGCGTGGAACGCCTCCTGCCTCTCCGTGAGCAGCCAATTGAGTTGCCCCGCAGAAATCTGCACCCCAAAGTCCCACAGTTGCTTTAAGATCAACGGTTGTGACACGTGTTGCTGATAGTATTGCAGCAGAATGTAACTTCTCAGCTCGGCGTCGAAATGGCTGCCCTGCACCGCGCTCGGTAACTCGCCCAGCACCGTCTCGCCCGTCGCCGTCTGATAGCGCGCGCGGCGATACCGAATGTTGTGCAGCCGGATACGCAGCCCCTGCACCACATAATCTTCATACCCTTTAAAGAGCGCCCCCACCGGAAGCTGAGCCGGCTCCAGCACGCGGGTCTCGTGGATTTCTAGTTCTTTGGCCTGCTTGGTATGCGGGCCCTTGCGGACCCGGCGCGCCGGCTCCTCCCCGGGGGGCGTGTCCTTCGTCAGCGTGCTCGGCTTAATCTGGGGGCGAGGCTTTTCGCCTTTGAGGATCGCGATCTCGTCCTTTCACTGCGCCACCGTCTCTTCCAGCAGGGCAATGCGCTCCTGCTGGTGCTGACACACCGCCAACACCCACTGTAAGGTCGGGCCGTGCTCTGTGGACGCCAGCGTGTCGTAACTCGGTAGTGCCAAGACTGGCCCTTTCCCGCTCATGCTCCCCACTCTACTCCTTCTCTCCTCACCTGTACAGAAATCCCTCGCCTCCCTCCCTCCCAGAACAAATTCCCCGCACGTCCCAATCAACTACTCAATCACCGCTTGTTTACCCGGACTTATTGAGCAATTACGGTCACCAATCAATAGATCACGACATCATTAAAGGAAAACAAAGGTAAAATGCCGTATTGGCTCCCTCGGTTATCCATAAGTGCTTTATTTTCAAGCCTCATTTATGCGACACGCTCTATATAGAAAATGGCAAGGCTGAACTCTGAGGGATATTTGTTCCAGGCAAACGGTCTTTGTTTTACTGGGAGCCTCCCACGTTATTTAACGTTCTCGCAATGCCGGGGGTACCTGCACAAAGGTACACAAAGTTTCACAGCCTCGACAGATCGATAGAGGGCGAGATCACCGACTTTTCCGGAGTGCGGGTAGCTAGTGGAACAAACTTGGGAGGGGCCACTGAAGGCCAAAGGAATCTTGGAGCCGCTCATCGGAGAAGTCATACTCGCCGAGGAGATTGAGATGGCCCCAGCTGGCGACCGAGCCGTTCTGAATTGCGCGGAGCATCGCTTGTCGACGGGCTTCATCAGGTGCGGCACTCATTTTCTGTGAGAGCTACAGATAGTTCCAGCAGACGATGGCATTCTTAATGAGGCGCCGACACCCTTCGGCGATTTCTTGTTCGATCTTATCGCCGTACAGGAAGTCTTGATTATGGCCAAAGCCCACGGCGCGGGAGAACTGTTGAGAGTTTTCCCCTTTGTTGAGTTGCTTCTCGACGGCCTGGCGCAAGGCGAGTTCGTCGACGATGCGCAGAATGTAGGCGGACTTGGGGATTTTGCCGAACTCTTTCAGCGCTTGGTAGAGGGGATGGTGTTTGGAGTAGGAGTTGAGCCGACGAAAGAGCTGGGAGGCCGTGGTCTCTTTCAATTGAATGGTGGCAATGAACCGCAGCATTTCGTCCCATTGGGGGAGAATCAACGATTCATCGATGGGGGTGGTCGGCAGAATCTTGTAGCCGAGTTCGACATACTCGCGGCGACGGCGGAACGCATAGAGTTGACGACGCGGAAGGTTGGCCAAGCGGGGCGCGAAGGTAAAGCCCAACAGGTGCAGTGCACCGAAGACCACTTCACTGTAGCCATGCGTATCGGTGGAGTGAATATCGCTCTGGATGACCTCATTGTGCATGAGCCCATCAATCACATAGGGGGCTTCACGGTCGGTGGCACTGATGACGTTGTGATGCCACGAGAAGTGCCGTTCATCGATAAACGTGTAAGCACTCACGCCCAAGTCTTTCCCGAGGTACTTGAAGGAGTAGTTGGCGTTGAGGGAATCAACCGCAACCCCGAATTTGGCCCCATCACTGGAGGTATGGAGCTGCCCGGGATGCCGGCGATAGAGCTGGGGCAATTCCAGTTCGCTCATAAACGCAAAGAGTCGATCATTGGCCGCGTGGAGATTCTCAAGCGTGAAGTAATTGTGGACGGTCGTTTCCAACTCCGCAGCCTTCATGCCTTTGGAGATGCGCGCCAGTTTGCTAATGCCGATGAAGCAGCCATAGCCAACGATGCCGGCGAAGAACATCTTCGCGGAGGGGCGGGCACGCGTATGGGTAAGTTGCCACGGGGAGAATGCCTCGAGAAAGTGTGACAGGCGGGTCTCGGTCGAGAGCACTTCAACCAGGGAGATATAACGTTCGCCGGGAAGCAGGGAACGGACCGACTCGCTCTCGGTTGTGTCCGCCGCAGGTGTCGTGACATGGAAGGAGCCGTCTTTGTGGAAATGGACGTGGGGATTCTCCCCCTGCAGAATGCGGTGGTTGGTCTGCTGGTACTGCTGCTCCAAGCGCTCGGCTAACCGCTGTAAAGTTTGCGGCCCATCGGCCACCGCCAGCAAGTCAGCGCGTTGCAGGTACTCCGTTCTTCGTGCGGTCCACTGACCTTTGGGAATGAGGTAATCATCAAGGGAGCGATATTTATAGGAGTCCTTGAGATTGATCGTGCCCGTCTTGAGGGCGTCGGCCAGGGCCAGATACAATAGGGCTTTGTACAAGGAGACCTTAAGCTTGCCGTTGGCATCATAGACGACCTGTCGTTCGGCAGCCGATAAGAAGTCCGTTGGTACACTCTGTGTGAGGATTCCCACTTTGGCTTGATAGTGGGCGAGGGCCTGCATGAGGGGAGTCGTGGGGTCACCTTGGAACTCGACTTCCCGGACAATCTCGGCCACGCGATTTTGCAAGCGCAGGGACTGGGTGGTCAGCACGGCATAGTATTCGGCCTCTTCGCTGTCCTCTTGCACGTGTTGATGCAGATGGTGGAGTGAGGAAGTCGCCGCACTGCGTGCCGTCCGCGTGTCGGTGAAGACCGTTTGGATCTGCTGCACTTTTTCCGGTGCCGCGAGGTCAGCCTGAAACGCAATGGTTTCAATCGTTGTGAGCGGATCGCCCAGACCCGCATTCACCTCAGTAATCACCGTGCGTACGGTACGCCGATGGGCCGTGCGGGCGTTATAGTAGCGCTCCTTGTGTTCGCGGACACAGAGCGTCACCACGTGTTGAACGGCGAGCAGGAAAAGGTCGCCCAGTAAATCGTGGAGGCGACGGAATTGATGGGCAATAAAGCAGACGAGATAGAGCTCGCGGTCAGCGTCGGTGCGGCGCGAGACCTGCTCAGGCCGCGCTTTGACCACACTTTTGGCATAGTAGCGGACCCCGTCCGGCGTTAAGTCGAGCGCCGCCAAGACGGGGGCGAGGTCCCGATAGAACGGGAGCAGTGTCCGTCGATCTTCGAGGTTGGCTTTGATCCGTGAGGGGCGCGTGGAGTGCGAGAAGCGTTTGAGCAGCGTGAACGGCGAGCGCGCCAGCGGGGGAGGGTCCTGGTCGGCAGTGACCGGCCTCTCGACCAACGTCGCTAACAACGTGCGTTGCTGGGGAGAGAGATGGTGCGCCAGGGTTTCTGCGAGTCGCTGGCGGTGCTGGCGGAGTTCACTGGCAATGAGGGAGGTCAGGACGTGGACACTGGGAATCTCGATCTTGCGGGTCGCTAAGATCGCTACGGCGCGGAAGAACATCGGCTTGAGGCGTTGCTGCGAGCGAATCATCGTGTGAATCTCTTGCGCCAAGGCGAGACGTGCCTCTTCATCAAAGGGACGAAAGCCCAGATACGTCAACGTGAGTTGCCGATGGCGACTGGTGGTGGCTTTGGCATCATACGCGGTCAGATCGACCAGCCCAGGTAAGCAACCCAAACGCTGCGCCACATCGTCGATGTCGGCAGGAGGAAACGGTTGCGTGAAGAAGCGTTTGGTGGCGCGGAAGTACCCGATAGTGATGAGCAAGCCAATCCGATTGGTGACGGTGCGCTGGGCACTGAGCAGGGTGTGGAGACTCGCGGGAATCTGAAAGAACAGCTCCCGGTCGCTCGCGGTGAAGACTGGTGGGGTTTCAAACGTGCGCACTTCGCTCGGCGTGAGAATCTGCAATCGAGCCATGGCTCCCTCCTACACAAATGATCGTCATCATAGGAGCTATGGCATGAGGAAATGGACTGAGTAAGATACACCATAGTCGTTCAAGAAAATGCGGAACGACCTTTTTCTCGAATTGTATGCGCACGCTTGCCTATGTCCGTGTTTCCACCGGGGGCCAAGATTTGGACCAGCAAAAACTGGCCATCCTCGACTATGCGCGCAAACAGCGCATTCGGGTCAGGGACTTCGTCGAAACGCACAGCTCGGCGATGCGGACCGCGCAAAAAGAGCAGTTACTCGGCGTGATCGATTCCTTGCGCAAAGGGGATCGCTTACTCGTGAGTGAACTCTCCCGACTGGGACGGAGTCTGGGGCAGATTCTGCAGATCGTCGAACGCTTGATTCAGCAACAGGTTGGCTTCGTGGCGATCAAAGAAGGGATCGTCCTCGAAGGCAAACACACCATGCAGACCAAAGCCATGATCGCGCTCTTTGGCTTGTTTGCCGAAGTCGAACGCGATCTGATTGCCGAACGGACGAAAGAAGGACTCGCAGCGGCGCGCGCCAAAGGCAAGAAACTCGGACGGCCCAAAGGTACCTTGGGAAAATCGCGGTTGGATGGGAAAGAACACGAAATTCGATTGTTGCTCCAAAAGCGCGTGTCGAAAGCTTCTCTCGCCCGAATCCTGGACGTCTCGCCCACTACCCTTCACCACTTCGTCAAAACACGCCGCTTACAGCCGCGTCAACAACGACGTCCCTGACCCCTTCCGCCTCTAGGAAATTCAATAACTTACCTCTCGCTGTGGAACTTTTTGTACCTTTGTACGCTTACCCCG
>JABFSC010000541.1 GCA_013140885.1 Deltaproteobacteria bacterium
GGCCAGCATCCGCGCGACATACGCCGGATGCAGGGCCAGGATCGTCACGGTGGAAATCAACCCAAGACGGGTCGTAACCGCCGCTAACACCGACATCAAGGAGAACGACTCCAAGCAAGCGTCCCAATAGCCGGTGTCGCCCCCGAAGCCCCGGAATTTCATCATCGACAAGACGAAGTCCAGCCCCTGGCGTTCGGCTTCGAGCGTGACCGCTTTGTTGAGTTCCCAGGTCGGCGGATACGGCGGAATGGCTTTGCTGATGAGGTACCCGTTACTGCCGTTGGGAAGGAAGACTCCAAACTTCATGGCGGTGCTCCTCTCATGGACTATGTGTAGCCATACCTTCTCTTCGGCGTATGGCCCACGAAATAACAAGAGGCTCTTGCCCTGAGCGCTCCTTCGACTTCACCGCTCTGGAGCGACGCTCAGAGCAAGATGCGATAGTCCAATTGCAGACCTTCGCCGCAGTCTTGTCCAATACCTTGCGTTGCGGACCGCGGTCCAATTCCGCTACTAAGGAAGGGGATTCCTTGCGCTGCCTGTACGAAGGTCAGACCTGGCGGCGGAGTGAGGAATGCGCGTTGAGTTGAGAGGTGAGTATGAAGCGGCTTCGGTATCAGTTGGTTGACGTCTTTACCGATCAAGCCTTTGGCGGCAATCCGCTCGCCGTGTTTCCCCAGGCGCACGGGCTTCCTCCTCACGTCATGCAGAGCATCGCCAAAGAGCTGAACCTTTCGGAAACCACCTTTGTGCTTCCGCCGGACGACCCTCACCACGACTGCCGGGTCCGCATCTTCACTCCGGCGGTGGAGTTGCCCATGGCGGGACACCCGACGATCGGGACGGCGTTTGTTCTTGCCCGCGCACAAGCGGCGGAGCAGCGCACTCGACCAACGAGATTGACCCTGGAAGAAGGGGTGGGTCCAATATCCGTGAATATCACGTGGCAAGAGGATTCGCCGGTGTATGTCCAAATGTCTCAACCCTTGCCGGTCTTCGGTCCCCAGTTTCTCGACACGGACGTCATGGCGCGGATGTTGTCGGTTGAACCTCGGGCGATAACGGAAACGGGATTACCGATGAAGGTGGTCTCGTGTGGCGTGCCCTTCCTGTTCGTGCCGGTGCGCAGCTTGCGTGAGGTCCGCGGCATTCAGTTTCGCCATAACGTATGGGACCGTGCCTTACGCGAGTTTGAGGCACCTCACGCCTTTGCGCGAGGGCCAGGTGCGCGCCACAGTCATCTGGTAGAGTTCAAAGGGCACGCCAACGACCAAGACCAGTCCCATGCAGAAGCCCGTGAGCAGCACGACTCCCAGGGTTATTTCGAGGAAGGGGCGCAGTTTCATGCGTACTCACCAGAGCGGTCGCCGTGTGTACCGTGAAGGCATCAAAAGGAGAGCACGCGCGCCTCAGCGAAACGCGGGCATCACCTCGGTGGCAAAACGCCGGAGCGCCGTCAGATCATAAGGAGCCGACAAAGAAATCATAATATGAGTGACCCCAACCGCCACGTACCGCGCGATCTGCTCACGAATCTCGGTCGGGTTTCCAGCCAGCATGCCCCAACTCTGATTCTCACGGGCGCGCCGTGTCGCCTCCGCGTCATCGGTGAGCGTCATCTGTAATAAGACGGACTTCTCGATCGTGTCTGGGGCCCGCCCGACCGCGCGGCAATGCTCGGTCAAGATGGCACTCTTATGGCGAAAGACATCGGGCGAACCAAACGAGTTCCACAGATTGGCGTGCTGCGCCACGATGCGTAGCGCGACCTGCTCGCCGCTCGCGCCGACCAACAGCGGCGGATGGGGCTGCTGGAGAGGCCGAGGATTCAAGCGGGCCTCGTGGAGGTGATAGTAGCGCCCCTGAAACGTCACACACTCCTCACGCCATAAGCGCCCAATGACGGTCAGGGCTTCGTCCAAGCGCTGCAAGCGTTCGGTGACCGGGGGAAACGGAATCCCGAAGGTTTCGTGCTCTAACGCGAACCAGCCCGCGCCCAGCCCCAAGGTCAAGCGCCCCTGACTGATAATGTCCAGCGTCGTGGCCATCTTGGCGAGCACCGCTGGATGGCGATAGGTATTGCCGGTGACGAGCACGCCGATGCGGACCTTGCGGGTGACCATCGCCAACGCGGAGAGCGCGGTCCAGCCTTCCAAACACGGGCCGGTGGGATCAGAGAAGATCGGCAAGAAGTGGTCAAAGACCCAGGCACTATCGAACCCTAACGTATCGAGTTCTTGCCAGAGGGCCACCATTTCCGGCCAGGAGCCGTGTTGTTGTGGGGTTTGGATACCAAAACGAACGGGATAGGGTGTGGCAGTCATCGGGTCCTCCGTGTTCACTGGAGCCGTGGGATTGGAACCCTGCTGTCATACCAAGCAATGTCGTCCTTCGACAGAGTGATGGCGCGCGTTGGCGGGCCGCGCGGCAACGCTAATAGCCTCGTGCCCAGTCGATCACATTGAGCAAGGGTTCTCCATTCAGATAGCGCCGCAGGTTTTGGCAGAACAGTGCCGTGCCACGTGCGTGCGAGACATCCGTGCCAACCGAGGTGTGTGGAGTGATGAGCACATTGGGCAACCGCCACAGCTCCTCTGGCGGTGGACCGGTGAATTCCTCGGTGTAGACATCGAGCACTGCGCCCGCGATCCACCCCTCACGCAGGGCAGTGATGAGGGCGTACTGGTCGATCAGTTCTCCCCGCGCCACATTGATGAGCAGTGCCGTGGGTTTCATCTGTCGCAGTTGCACCGCGCCGATCAGATGTTCCGTTTCCGGCGTCCATTGCGCGCACAATGCCACCACATCACTCTGGGTTAAGACGGTCGATAATTCCGATGGAGGAAAGAGCGCCGCCACTCCTTCAATATCACATTGCGTGGTCGTCACCCAGCGGCGGGTGGCCACCACCCGCATGCCGACGGCACGCGCCAAGCGGGCGACTTCGCTGCCAATGCCACCGAGCCCAATCACGCCTAGCGTCTTGCCGTGCACCAAGATCGGGCGATAGGCACGGCGATCAAAGGTGCGGCGTGCCTGGTCGTGAAACCCTTGGGGCAGGGATTTGGCGCGCAAGAAGATGGCCGCCAGCACATATTCGGCAATGGGCAGCGCATTATTGTATCCCCGCGAGGTGGTGACGATCACCTCGCTCCCCCAGACATCGCCCATGCGCAGATTCGAAGCACCGGCTGGCGTTTGGTGGATCCATGTGAGGCGTGGACACCGTGCCCGCAAGTCCAGGGGAAACGGGAACCGTAGGCAGAGAATGTCCGCGCTCGCCAATAGGGCATCGCGTTCCGCCCGCGTCGTCGTGCTGTGCGCGATCAAGGTCTGGGGCACATACCGGTGGACCGTTTCCGCTGGCCAGGTTTGTGCGTATTCCACCTCGAAGACGCCACGACCATCAATGACATGGAGCGCGGGATCGACCGCCGCGATCTCCTCAAGGGGCTGGTCGCCCACCGCGCCCAGGACCAGAACGTTCAGTGATTTCATGTGTGTCTCACAGACTGCCCGTTAGCACCCTCCCCGTTGCGAGTGCACATCAGCGAGTGCGTGCCCCCTGCCGGGGTTAGCGCTTGCGCACATATTTGGTGATGCCTTTGCCCAGCACATCGGCCAGGTAAATGTCTCCCACCGAGTCCACCCACAGGCCATGCCCCATTGGCGAATCCCAGCGCGCGATCACGTGCCCCTGTTTGTTCATGACGGTGACGGCCGGTTTGAGATCGCTGATATAGACGATGTCCTGGGCATCCATATAGATGTCCGTCGGGCGATGAATATCAGTCCATTGCGTGAGGTACTGCCCCGTGGCCGTGAAGACTTGAATCCGGTTGTTTTCGCGGTCACACACATAGAGGGTGCCCTGCGGGTCGATCCACAGGCTGTGGGGTAAATGAAACTCCCCCGGCGCGGTTTTGCCAGGCGTGCCCCAGGACTCGATGAGTCTGCCGTCGGCGGAGAAGCGATGGACGCGACTATTGCGATAGCCATCGGTCACGTACAGCTCCCCGGAGGGATGCACGACCATCTCCGTCGGTTTGTTGAAGGGTCCCGCCGCGCGTGGCACCAGCGCGCCATCCTCTTCGCAGCCGGTATCAGCATGTTTCCCTCGCTCTCCGAGGATAGAGAGCGGACGACCATCCAGCGTGAACTTCAAGGCGACGTGGTCATCACGGTCGGTGAGATAGACTAGATCATCAGGGCCGATATAGATGCCATGCGGATCGCGGATCGCACTGCTCCCCCACGCGTTGAGAAAGGTGCCCGCGCGATCAAAGACCAACACCGGTGGGTCCTTGCGCTGGAAGGCATAGATGCGGTCGTGTGAATCGGCGGCGATGGCGCTGACCGGGCCAAAGCTCCAGCCATTGGGGAGTGAGCCCCATTTTTCGATGACCTCATATTCGTACTGCCCTGTGCCAACGGTACTCATGGCTGACTCCTCCTTTGCTCAGTGCGACGATGGTCCCTATTCCCCCATAGGATGCGACACACCGGTCTGTCAAGACAAACCTCCTTGAACCTTGGCCATGCAGTCGAGGACCTCACACGTTGACAAGGTCATGCGGGTGAGTGCCCCCGCCCTTCCTCTGTGAGGGCTCCAAGATTGCGCTTACCGGCCGACGAGTGTTCGGCCTTTTTTCAAGGTCGGATCAACCCGCGCGGGCATCGTCACGATAATGCGGAAGCCTTGCTCAATGCGCTGCTCGATCGTCTCCGGACTAGCGATAATCGCGCACGGGACATTGAACTCCTTGCAGGTCGTGAGGATCTGTTGCACGCCTTCTTCGACCCGTGGATCGCTCATATTGCCGCCGGTGCCCAGCTCAATGGAGAGATCGCCTGAACCGGCCCAAATCGCGCCGATGCCCTTCACGGTGCGCAGAATGTCGGGCAGGTTTTTCACGCCGTGGATGCCTTCCACGATGGGCATGAGGAACAGTTCCCCCTGTGGATCAAGCGGCCAGAGGTCCGCGACTTTGTAATACTCTGGCAAGCTCAATCCCCAGTAACGTGGCGCGAGGCGATACCACCAGCCCCGCTCGCCCACGGGTTCGGTGTCTGGAGCGCCGAGCGCTTGGGGATAGCGGCTGGCCACCACCATCGCTTGCGCTTGTTCGACCGTATCCAGATGCGGCACGATTAACCCATAGACGCCAGTATCGAGTGCTTGCTTGATAATCCATTGATTGCGTTCGCGAGCATTGGGCGGAACCCGCACGAACGGCACGACATCGGGCTGCAAGCCGCCCGTGGTGGCGATACGCTTACGGTCAAGCAGGAACTGCAGCGAGAGCCGCAACCCTGGTAAGTGAAACCCTTCGTGTTCCATTTCAAAGATGACGAAATCGTAGCCCATGTCCGCGAACGCCATCGCCTCATCGATATTACCGGTCCAGGCCATGCCGCCGCCAAACACCACTTTCCCCTGTTCCAAGAGGTCGATCACTTTGTTTAACCGTGCCATGCGGAGCCTCCTTGCTCAGCGAACGTACTCCCACGAGCTTCCACCTGACAAGAGGTCGAGGGTCTCTGTGTGGCCTCGCTTTTTCCGTTGCCCCCCGATGCGACGGTGCTCGTCTCGCACCCGCGCCCCAATCCGATCCTCCGCTGTGTCGGCTTCTTGCATTCCCCAGCAAAAGGCGCGAAAGAGAGAAGAGCAACTGGGGACGTTGCCGCGATTCTCGGATTTCACTCAATAAGGAGGGTGGTTTATGAAAGTTGGGATGTCTATCTTCATGCAAAACACCAACAACAAGTGGACGGACTTTGAGGTCTATCAGAACGACCTCAAGCTGGCTGACTTGGCGGAACCTCTGGGCTTCGACTCGATCTGGAGTGTCGAGCATCACTTCACGAGAGCGTTAAATAACGTGGGAGGCTCACAGTAAAACAAAGGAAGGTCGCATACCTGCTGATGAGGCTTCAGGACCAGAATATCGGTTTTTCATACACTAGACGTTATTAGAAATAACGATTTAAGA
>JABFSC010000356.1 GCA_013140885.1 Deltaproteobacteria bacterium
GCCGGAGAAGATCGCGTTCATGGAAGGGCAAGGGATTCGGGTGGTGGACAAGCGGGAAGAAGGCGGGCATGTCGTGGAAACGTTCTTGTCCCCCAAAACCGCGTGCGGCGTGTTGTTCCAACTCGCGGAAGACAAGCCGGCGTTGAATAACGAGCCGTATTGGAAGAAGCAGGAGTAGCGCCGCCGCGTCTTTACTTCTGCTCCAAACTCAAGAACACCAGCACCACAATCAGCACGGCTAGCACCGCGAAAAAGATTTTGACCCAGCTCTTGGGGTAATCGCCAGAAATCGCGCCGGTGGAGCCGTTGACGACGACATGGTACGCGCGCGGACCGTAGTTGTAGGTCAGCAGCCACACCGGCGTGAGGATGTGCTTGAACGTCTGGCCGGTGTAGTCGGCCTGCACCTGAAGATTGCGATACGTGTCGCCGGGTATTTGTTGCACGCAGAGCGCACGCAGTTCTTCCTCCATGCGTGCCCGCGAATGTTGCGCGGCGGCGATCAGATCAAGCTGATACCGTTCCACCACCCAGCCGGAGAGAAACCCGGCTTGATAGGGCACCAGGTCTTGCGTCGGGAACGGCTCAATCGCGCGCAGATGGTGGGGCTCAATGGCACGAGAGGCCGACACCAGGGTGTCGTTGAAAAAATGTTGCAGTGAACCCGCCGCCGGTTCCCAGCGGACTTGTCGCACCTGGCGAGTGCCCATGCGTCCGTCCGAGGTGCGATACTGCTCCGTGACGTAATAATAGTGCCCCGCCTCGGCTCGCCACTCGGCGGCCACCTGCGCGTCAAAGGTCCAGTAGGGCAGATAGACGCCTTTGACTTGGTCGGTGAGCGCGGCGGTTTTCAGCTTGTTGGGCGCGAACCACACCTCGCCGTACCATTTGCGAATCTGCTCCCGCACTTTCGTCTCGCTGATCTTGAGTGGCAACAGACTTTCCGGGGTGAACGAGTCCTTGAGCTGCTCATAGGGCACGAGTGAGGAAGAGCCACAAAAATCGCAGCGTTGCCCCACGCGCGTGGCATCAAAGACCGAGATCGCCTGACAGCTCTGGCATTTGACGGAGGTTTTCTCCGCTTGCCAGCCGCGGTGTTCATCGGAGACGCCACGAAGCGCGGTCACCAAATCATGTTCAACGATCTCGCCTTCGCCTTGGGTTTCGACTTCCAAGGTGCCGGGAGCGGTGGTGCCACAAAACGGGCAGACAAGCGCCTGTTTCGCGGGGTTCCACTGCGCCTCGGCGCCGCAGGCCGGACAATGATGTTTCTTGAGTGCGGTAGTTTCCATAAGGCAAGTCTGGGGCAGGTCTAAGACAAGTCTGGGGCAGTCCGAAAAAAGTCGAAGACAAGTCGCAGGCCAGTCCCAGACTTGTTTGAGACTGGTCCCCTACGCCTTGAGAAATTCCTCCACCGCCGTCCGCGTAATCCGATACGCCGAGCCAATTTTCTTGGCTTTCAGATCGCCCACGGTGATGGTCGCCATGACATCCTCTTCGCTCACGCCAAGGAGCTTCGCCACATCCGCGGGACCGAGCAGTTCGGGCAGTCCATTGGCGACGGGTGCGGCAGTCACTTGTGCCGGAGCCGCTGGCGGCGTTGCCTGTCCCGTGATGCCACCAGTCTGCTGCATCATCTGTTGCGCCACCGCCATCCCCACCGCCATCTCCGCGCCAACGCCACCAACGCCAGAGCCACCTTTTTCGAGCCCCTGCGCCATCTGAAATTTCACATAGTCATTGAGATTGCCCACCGCCGCCATGCTGGAGCGCTTGTCGATGGCTTGCTCGACTTCTGGTGGCACGGACACGTTTTCCAGCACGAACGCCGTCAGCTCAATACCATACTTCTCGGTCATCGCCGGATTGAGCACCGGCAACATCGCCTCCCCTACTTCCGCATAACGAGTGGCGATGTCGAGCGCGGGCACTTTCGCGGTCGCCAGCGCATCGGAAAAGACACTGACCATGCGCGACCGCATCGTATCGGCGAATTCATCAAGCCGGAAATGGTCATCGGTGCCGGCGACCTCCTTGAGGAACAGGCGCGGATCGACAATGCGAAAGTCGTAGGTGCCGTAGGCGCGCAGCCGCACGATACCGAAATCCTGGTCGCGCATCATAATGGGATTGGCCGTCCCCCATTTGTTGCCAGTGAACAGCCTTGTGTTGATGAAATAGACATCCGCCTTGAAGGGCGACTCAAAGCCATACTTCCACCCTTTGAGGTCGGAGAGGATCGGAATGTTGTCGGTCACTAGCTCGTGCTTACCGGGACCAAAGGTATCGCCGTACTGCCCCAGATAGACGAACTGCGCGACTTGGGACTCGCGTACGATCAGTTGCGCTCCCCGTTTGATTTCCTTGTCTTCATCAGGGAAGCGAAACGACAACGTATCGCGTGAATCGTCCTGCCACTGGATAATGTCGATAAACTGACCACGAATAAAATCGAAAAGCGCCATAATGTCCTCCCTGAAGTGCGATTGTGGCGCATCTTAAACGGTTGCTGGGGAGGACGCAATTTTTCCGGTGGCAAGGCGGCTTTCAGGTGTCCTCTTCTGGCGTGAAAATGGCCACTGCCCCTTCAATGGCTTGATGACGCAATCAATTCCTTCGCCTCTTGCAAGTCCTTCGTGTCAAATCCTTCGGTGAACCGCTGGTGGACCTCGGATAACATCGTGTGTGCTTCGGTGAGACCATACCGGGGTGCGTCATGTGTAGGGCGTGCGACGTTTTTCGTCGGTCTCCGGTTTCCGGTCCCCGGTCTTTTTTCCGCGTGCTGCGCGGCCTGGGATTGTCGCAACCGCACGAGACTCATCACCGCGCGCAATTCGAGCGATTTTGCCTGTTGCTGTTGAGCAATATCGATGGCTTTGAGAAAACAGGCTTCGGCTTCCGCCTCCGCTTGGGTCCTGGGTGTTAAGGGCTGGAGGTGAGGTTTGCCTTTTGACTTTTTTCTTCCCGAGCCACTGCCAGCGTCAGCTCGCCGCGCAGTCGATACAACTCCGCCTCCCAGAAGCGTTCCCCGCTTTTCTCCACCAGCGTCAGTGCATCAGACACGGTGATGAGTGCGGTCACAACCTGTTGGCTCCGACCGTACGCATCGGCCAGTAGCCACAGCACATACGATTGGAACGTTTCCCCCTCACCGATCCGCAAACGGCTCTCCCCCTGATGAAGCTGCGCCCACCCAACTTCCCGTTGTCCGTGCTCCACCAAAGTCCACCCCCAGAGTATCTGTCCGATCCCTTCCCACACATGTGAGCCATATTCGCTGGCCAGGAGGATCGTGTGTTCCGCCCATCCATGCTCCACCATCCCCGCACGCACACATTGCTGCATCATCATGAAAAAACCACGCGCCACTACGATCCCAAAAGGAGCAATCTGGTCAGTGGCCAATTGTACCGCCGCCTGACTTCGCCGCCGGGCCTGATCAGGATAGCCGAGTAACCACAAGGCGATGGCCTGAGTACAAAGCATTGGCACCATGGGATTCTGTCCGTACTGATCAAAAGCCGTCTGCGCTGGGAGGGCATCATAGGTCGCCAACCCACCCACGGTGAGTTCGTACGCCGCCCGTGGCTCACCACAGTGGAACATCACCGCCGCCATCGCGCCGGAGGATCGAATGTGAAGGACTGGGTCGTTGAGATCGCGTGTCAGCGCGAGCAATTCCTCGCGCTGACACGCGCACCAGACGCACGATGTCAGCCTGTGACACTCCCTGCCATACAGAATTCGTGCGCCGTCACCACCGCGTCGATTGATAACGGCTCCTCCGACCCCGACGGCGATCCCCTGACCTTGACCCAGAGTCCGGCGGGCCCCTATCCCGTGGGCACCACCACGATCACACTCACTGCTTCTGATGGCACGCTCTCTAGCCAATGTAGTGCGATGGTGACGGTGACGGATAATCAAGCGCCAGCCATCACCTGTCCTGCTGATCAGAGTGTGACGACGACGTCCAGCACCGGCGCTCCGGTCAACTTCTCTCCCACCGCCACCGACAACTGCGCCACGATTATCACCTCGTGCCCCCTGGCCTCAGGCTCGACCTTCCCGCTCGGAACCACGGCAGTGACCTGCACGGCGACGGATGGCGCGGGCGTACAGAATAGTTGTGGCTTCAACGTCCACGTCGCTCCCGTCCCGGTGACCACCGTGCCGTTCACCAACGTGAAAGCCAAGGTCGAAGTCGAACGAGGCCCGGCCGCCGTCGATGACGAGCTGGAGTTCAAGCTGGCGTTTACACTGGGAGCTGGGAACAACGGCATTGCCCCGCGGACCGAAGTAGTGAAAGCCCAAGTCGGCCCTCTGACCTTCACCATGCCAGCAGGCTCATTCCGTGTGGATAATCGCGGACACTACAAGTTTGCGGGCACACTCAATGGGGCGCGCGTCCAGGCAAGCATCAGTCCCCTGAAGAATGGGCGCTATGAGTTCCAATTGGAAGCCAAGCCGCTGAATCTCACGACGTTCCCTAGCCCGGTGGCGACACAACTGGTGATCTGCAATGACAGCGGCGGCGCCACCGTGCCGGTCGCGTTTGAGTAAAGCACAATACACAAATGAAACATTCAAAAGGAGAAAAGATCATGCACTTGTTCAATTGGTGGAATATAGCGTAGCCAATCCGGGCGTGTTTGCGGTGACGCGAACTTTGTCATCCGTTAATACAAACACTCAACAAAACTCGGCTTCGTCACCGTGCCCGGTCAGCCGGGCAACGCACTCGCGCTGGGCACGGTGAACAACATCGGGAAACAGGCGGAGTGAAAGCCGTGAAGAGCTACAGCGGTTTGCATTTGCACGAAGAGAGAAAAATCTTCCCTCTTCGATGGCTCGATGACTCACGCTTTTCCTTCACCTCCCGCCGGGTTCCTCATCAGGACTGGGACCCGCTGCCCACTCCCCGCTGAACGATAACACGCCTCGGCGATCGCCACCGCCCGCAGCCCGTCATCTGGCGTAATCGGAAAGGCGGTGCCTTTGTGGATGCCATCCACAAACGATTGGATGACTTCACGCACGGTCGGCACCGCCGGTGCGACCGCGAGCGAAATCCGCTCCGTGCCTTTCAGCAGATAGGCAAACCCATGATGATGATCCCCGACCAGTTGGCCGTGTTCGCCAGACAATTCGATCAATCCAGAGCGACTCGCGGTGGACCGCGAGCCGGCGACCGCGCCCGACATCTCATGCTGAGTGGCCGGGTCCCTGAGTTGGCAAAGCATGGTGAAATTGTCCTCGGTCTTCCTGGTCACCATCGACCGCATTTCACAATGAACCGTTGTCACTTCATATCCACTCAGGAATCGCAGCAGGTCAAAACTATGCACGCCGGTATGGAGGATGATCCCGCCGCCGCTCTCGGCTTTCCGGTCCAGCCACAGGAGCGGCGATGGTTCGAAGCGTTGGCTGAGGTAGAACGAGTGGAGGGGGGCAATCTCGGCAATATGTTTCTTGAACGTCTGGACGACCACATTGAACCGCAGTGTATGCGCCACCATGCAGCGAACCCCACTCGTAGCGATGATGGCACGAAGCCGTTCTCCTTCCGCCACGCTGACGGCAAAGGGCTTTTCCAGCAGGATGTGTTTTCCGGCCTGACATGCCGCCGGGACAATCATCCCGTGCAGAGCGGGGGGCACCGCGATAGCCACGGCGTCGATACGACCGTCATCCAAGAGTTGGCGATAATCGGTGTAATAGTCACACCCATAACGAGCCGCAAGCTGTTCACCCTCGCGTCGATCCCGTCGACAGAGCGCCACCAGTTGCGCTTGAGGGATGTCTTCAACAATATGTTTGGCGTACCGGCTGCCGTGTTTCCCCGCCCCTATGAGTCCGAATCGTATGGGTGTCATGGCCGCGTACGATAGCGAATTTTTTTCCGTGGTGGTAGCTTCCCGCCATGAACACCCCGCGCAATCCAGCCCCAACCGTT